>NZ_JBQEMZ010000005.1:0-269558 GCF_052044445.1 Cellulosimicrobium sp. 22598 | reverse complement strand
CGACCCAGCAGCCCGGCCGACGACTTCGTCACCCACACGCCCGAGTCGTTCAGGTCCACGTCCGCCGTGGCCTCGCCGTCGTACAGGAACGCCATCCCGACCAGCGCCGTCGAGAACACCGACACGGTGCTCACCGACGCGACGGTGCGACGGTGCTCGTTCAGACGCGCCAGGAAACCCACAGGTCCTCCGAGGAGTTGGATCGGGAGACGATCGGCCCCCTTCTCCAGCCCCCTCGATCTCGCACATACCAGGCGGCCCCACCGATCGCGCAACCGAGGATAGCGGGAGACCGGGTGAAAACCGACACCCGTCCGATGGGGAGCGCTCCCCACCCCGCGCTCCCCGGACGCCGCCCCGCGTCGGGCGAGATTCCCCGGTCGGGGGCGTCCGAGCAGGTCAACTCGATGACGGAGGCAACGATGCCGTCGGGTCGCACCGGCGTCCCCGGCCGTCGTGGGCCGGGAAAAAGATCACCCCGCGCGACGGTCAGGCGGCGCGGTCGGCGAGCGCCTCCGCGAAGGAGCGCAGCGCGTCGGTGACCGGCCCCGCGGGGAGCGCGTCGAGCTCCTCCACGGCGGAGCGCGCCCAGCGCACCGCCAGCGCGCGCGTCTCGCCGAGCACCTCGTGGCGTCGCAGCGCGGCCACGGCCGCGGCGAGGGCGGCGTCGTCCGTCAGGTCGGAGTCGAGGAGCTCGACGAGCCGGGCGTCCGCCTCGCTCGCGGTCCCGTTCGCGATCCGGGCACGGAGCAGCAGCACCGGCATGGTCGGCACCTTCTCGCGCAGGTCCGTCCCCGGCGTCTTGCCCGACTCGTCGCCCGACGACGCCAGGTCGAGCACGTCGTCGGCGAGCTGGAACGCGACCCCGAGCTTCTCCCCGTAGGCCGCGACCGTGTCGACGACGGCCGTCGGGCACCCGGCGAACAGGGCGCCGAGCCGCGCGGACGTCGAGAGCAGCGAGGCCGTCTTGTCGGCGAGCACCTCGAGGTAGTGCTCGACGGGGTCGTCGCCCTCCCCCGGGCCGATCGTCTCGTGGAGCTGGCCCAGGCACAGCCGCTCGAAGGTGCGTGCCTGGATGAGCACGGCCTCGGGCCCGAGCGCCGCGACGGTCGACGCGGCACGCGCGAAGAGGAGGTCGCCGACCATGATGGCGACCGAGTTCCCCCACACGGCGTGCGCGGACGGGGCCCCCCGGCGCACCGGGGCGGAGTCCATGACGTCGTCGTGGTACAGCGACGCGAGGTGCGTGAGCTCGACGACGACCGCGGACTCCACCACCTCCGGACGCGTCCCGTCCCCGAGCTCGGCGGCGAGCAGGGTGAGCAGCGGCCGCAGCCGCTTGCCCCCCGCGTTGACGAGGTGGCGGGAGGCCGTGTCGGCGAGCGGGTCGGCGTGCGCGACGGCCTCGCGCAGCCGAGCCTCGACCCCGGCGAGCCGCTCGGTGAGGGCGGCCGCGAGCTCGGGGTCCGAGATCGGGATCGCGGTGGTCGTCACGGGCGCGGTCCGCTCACGCGGCACGGGAGGAACAGAGGTCACGGGACGAACTTAACCGCCTCGGCCGCCAGATCGAGAACCGGGGACGGGAACACACCGAGGAGGAGCACCCCGAGAGCGCACACGGCGATCGCGATCGTCGTCGGACCGGTCGACCGGACGACGGTCACGCCCGGCCGCTCGACCGCGCCGCCGTCGTCGTCCGTCCCCTCCGCGGCTCCCCCGGAGGGAGCGGTGAAGAACATCAGGACGATGATCCGGACGTAGAAGAACACCGCGACGGCCGACGCGATCACGCCCACGACGGCGAGCACCCACGTCGACCCCCCGCCCCGGCCGTCGGGCCCGGCGATGGCAGCGCCGAACGCGGTGAACTTCGCCACGAAGCCCGCCGTGAGCGGGATGCCCGCCATGGAGAGGAGGAAGAGGGAGAACACGCCCGCGAGCCACGGGCTCCGGCGACCGAGCCCCGCCCACTGCGCGAGGTGCGTCGCCTCGCCGAGCACGGCGACCGGCTGCTCCGCCGCCCCGTCGGTCAAATTGTCCGCGGGGTCGCCCGCCCCGTCGGCCCCGGCTCCCACCGTGGCCGGCACGCGCTCGCGCACGGGGGCGGTCTCGCGCACCAGCGTGACGACCGCGAACGCGCCGACCGTCGCGAGGCCGTAGACGAGCAGGTAGAAGACGGTCGCGCGCAGCGAGAGCTGCGAGAACCCGACGACGCCCACGAGGATGAAGCCCGCGTGCGCGATCGACGAGTACGCGAGCAGCCGCTTGACGTCGGTCTGCACGGCGCCGACGACGGTCCCGACGACCATCGTGAGCAGCGTGACGACCCAGAGCGCGACGAACAGGTCCTCGCGCGCCGTGGGCGAGGACTGCGCGAGCCCGAGGCTCACGACGTACAGGACGCGCAGCAGAGCGCCGAACGCCGCCGCCTTGGTGCACGCGGCCATGAAGCCCGTGATGGGCGTCGGGGCGCCCTGGTACACGTCGGGCGTCCAGGCGTGGAACGGAGCCGCACCGATCTTGAAGAGCAGCCCCGCGAGGATGAGCAGGACGCCCACGACGACGAGCCCCGGCATGGTCGCGAGCGGGCCTCCGGGCGTCGCGAGCGACTGGTACACCTCGACGAGGTCGACCGAGCCGGCGAACCCGTAGACGAGCGCGACGCCGAACACGAACAGGGCGGACGCGAACGCACCGAGGAGGAAGTACTTGAACGACGCCTCCTGCGAGAGGAGGCGACGGCGGCGGGCCATCGCGGAGAGCACGTACAGCGGGAGCGAGAGCACCTCGAGCGCGACGAACATCACGAGGAGGTTGCCGGTCGCGGGGAAGATCATCATGCCGCCGACGGCGAAGAGCACGAGCGGGTAGACCTCGGTCTGCTCAAGGCCCTTGCGCCGCGTGAGGTCCTCGTACGGCGAGCCGGGTACCGCCGCCGCGGACGGCGCGAACGCGTCCTGGCCGGTCGACGTCTTGTCGGCGATCACGAGGATCGCGAGGAACGCGAGGAGGACGACGATCCCCTGGATCGCGAGGCCGAAGGGGTCGACGACCATGGATCCGCCGAGCACCCGGACCCCGGGAGCCGCCTGGGCGGACCCCTGCACGGCCGGGTCGCGCCACAGCACGACGACGAGCGCGAACGCCGCGGCCGTCGCGAGCAGCGCGAGGACGACCTGCGTCGTGCGACGGACGCGCGCGGGCACGAACGCCTCGATCAGCACGCCGACGACGCCGGCGCCCAGCACGACGAGGATCGGGGCGAGGTAGAGCCAGTCGACCGTGGGGGCCACGAAGGAGTCGTTCACGACTCGCTCCCTTCGTCGGAGCTACGAGTGACGGACGACCCCTGGCTCTCGAGGGCGGCCTGCTCGGCGCCCTCGGCGAACGGGTCGGCGCGCGGCGGGTCCTCGACGCCGGCGACCGCGAGGTCGGACAGGGTGACCTCCGCGGGCTCGCGCACGAGGTCGAGCGCGGGCGCCGGGTAGAAGCCGAGGACGAGGAGGACCGTGATCAGCGGTGCGACGACCCACTTCTCGCGCGCACCGAGGTCCGGGAGCGCGTCGAGCCCCTCGCGGGTCCCGCCCGTGAAGATCCGCTGGTAGGTCAGCAGCACGTAGAGCGCGGCCAGCACGACGCCGAGCACCGCGACGAGCGCGGCCCAGGGGCTGCGCGCGAAGGTGCCGACCAGCACCATGATCTCGCTGACGAACGTCGACAGACCCGGCAGCGACAGCGCGGAGAGGCCGGCCACGAGGAACGTCCCCGCGAGCACGGGGACGACCTTCTGGAGGCCGCCGTAGTCCGCGATGCGCTGCGAGCGCTCCGGGTGCCGGGCGATGAGGAAGCCCGCCAGGAGGAACAGCGCGCCGGTCGAGATGCCGTGGTTGACCATGTACAGCGACGACCCGGACACGCTGAGCGACGTGAACGCGAAGATGCCGAGCACGATGAACCCGAAGTGGGACACCGACGTGTAGGCGACGAGTCGCATGAGGTCGCTCTGGCCGATCGCCATGAGCGCGCCGTAGAGGATCGAGACGACCGCCAGGACGATCACGACCGGGGCCGCCCACGCGCTCGCGTGCGGGAAGAGCGGGAGGCACAGCGTGAGCATCCCGAACGTGCCGACCTTGTCCAGCACGCCCACGAGGAGCGTGGAGGTGCCCGCGGGAGCGTGCTGCGCGGCGTCGGGCAGCCAGGTGTGGACGGGGAAGAGCGGCGCCTTGATGGCGAACGCGAGGAAGAACCCGAGGAACAGCAGGCGCTCGGTCGTGACGGGCATGGGCGACGCGGCGAACGTCTCGACGAGGTTCGACGTGAGGAACGCGTCCTCGGGACGCGCGCCCGTCGTCGGGTCGATCGGCACCTGCACGTACAGCGCGATGACGGCCGCGAGCATGATGAGACCGCCCGCGAGCGAGAACAGCAGGAACTTCACCGCCGCGTAGCGCCGCCGCGCCCCGACGCCGAACCCGCCGATCATGAAGTAGACCGGGATCAGCATCGCCTCGAAGAGGACGTAGAAGAGGAACACGTCGCGCGCGACGAAGACCGCGACCATGAACGCCTCGAGCAGCAGCACGAGCGCGAGGTAGTGGCGCAGGCGGCGCACGTCGCCGTCCTGCTCCTTCCACGCGGCCAGCACGACGAGCGGGACGAGCAGGACCGACAGCGCGACGAGCGCGAGCGCGACGCCGTCGGCGCCCACCGCGTAGCTCGCGCCGATCTGCGGGATCCAGCGGTACGTCTCGGTGAGCTGGTGCGTGCCGGCGGCGGACGTGTCGAACGCGGTGAAGGCGCCGACGAGCAGGCCCAGCTCGACGAGCGCGGCGCCGAGGGCGATGCCGCGCACGGTGCGCAGCGCTCCCGCGCCGACGCCGCGCGTGCGGGCCGCGGCCGTGAGCCACACCGCCGCGGCACCCACCAGGGGCCAGGCGACGAGCAGGGACAGCCAGGGGACGGAGGTAGTCATGGGTGTCTCCCTCTCAGCTCGCGGAGCCGGTGGTCAGGGCGAGGACGACGGCGACGATCACCACGAGGCCGCCGAGCATCGTCGCGCCGTACGAGCGCACGTAGCCGTTCTGCCACCCGCGCAACCACTCCCCGATCCGGCCGATCAGGCCGGCGAGGCCCATCCAGCCGCCGTCGACCATCTCCTTGTCGGCGTAGACGAGCGAGCGCGTGAGGTACTGGCCGGGCCGCATGAACACGGCCTCGTTGACGTCGTCCTGGTACAGGTCGCGCCGGGCGGCGCGCGTGAGGACGGAGCCGCGCGGCGCACGGACCGGGACGCTCGACATCGCGTACTGCCGCCAGGCGAGGGCCGCGCCGGCGAGGACGAGCAGGAGCGTCAGGGTGATGAGCGACCACACCGGCAGGACCGGCTCGTGGTGCTCGGCGTGCCCGGTGACCGGCTCGAGCCACGTGACGAACCGCGAGCCCGCGGCGAGGATGCCGCCCAGGGCCACCGAGCCGACGGCGAGGACGATCATCGGCCAGGTCATGAGGCGGGGCGACTCGTGCGGGTGCTGCACCGGGCCGTCCTGCGGGCCGAGGCCGTCCACGGAGCCGCTGCCGTCGTTCCAGCGGCGGCGACCGGAGAACGTCATGAAGAACAGGCGCGACATGTAGAACGCCGTGATCCCGGCGCCCAGGAGCGCGACGCCGCCGAACACCCACGCCCGCCACGGCTCGCCGTCGACGGGCACGAACGCGGCCTCGATGATCTTGTCCTTGCTCCAGAAGCCCGAGAACGGCGGGATCCCGAGGATCGCGAGCCAGCCCATCATGAACGTGATCCAGGTGACCTTCATGTACCGCGCGAGGCCGCCGAACCGGCGCATGTCGACCTGGTCGTCCATGCCGTGCATGACGGACCCCGCGCCGAGGAACATCCCGGCCTTGAAGAAGCCGTGCGTCACGAGGTGGAAGATCGCGAACGCGTACCCGATCGGCCCGAGCCCGGCGGCCAGGATCATGTACCCGATCTGGGACATGGTCGAGGCGGCGAGCGCCTTCTTGATGTCGTCCTTGGCGCAGCCCACGATCGCCCCGAAGAGGAGCGTCACCGCGCCGACGATGACGACGACGAGCTGCGCGGTGGGCGCGCCCTCGAAGATCGGCGCGGACCGCACGACGAGGTAGACGCCCGCCGTGACCATGGTGGCCGCGTGGATGAGGGCGGAGACCGGCGTCGGGCCCGCCATGGCGTCCCCGAGCCACGCCTGGAGCGGGAACTGCGCCGACTTGCCGCACGCGGCGAGCAGGAGCGCGATGCTCGTCGCGGTGAGCACGGCGGTCGACGCCTCCGGCGCCTGCGCGAACACGGTGGTGAAGTCGACCGCGCCGAACGTCGCGAACATCAGCATGAGCGCGACGATGAGCCCGATGTCGCCCACGCGGTTCATGACGAACGCCTTCTTGGCCGCGACCGCGTACGCGCGGTTGTGGTTCCAGAACCCGATGAGCAGGTACGACGCCAGGCCCACGCCCTCCCAGCCGACGAACAGCAGGAGGTAGGAGTCGGCGAGGACGAGCACGAGCATCGCCGCGACGAACAGGTTGAGGTACGCGAAGAACCGGCGCCGGTCGCGGTCGTGCGCCATGTAGGCGACCGCGTAGACGTGGATGAGCGTGCCGACGAACGTCACGAGGAGGACGAACGTCAGGGACAGCGGGTCGATCCGCAGGCCCATCGCGAGGTCGAGGCCGCCGGAGACGATCCAGTCGCCGATCCGGAAGTCGACCACGCGCTCGTCGACGGGGAGCCCGAGCATCACGAGGAAGAGGACCAGGCCCACCACGAAGGCGGCGCCCGACATGAGGACGCCGAACCACGCGCCCCAGCGGTCGCTGCGGCGCCCGGCGAGGAGGAGGACGGCCGCCCCGAGGAGCGGGAGCAGCACCAGGTACGGTGCCGCGAGGAACGCGCCCGGCACGGTCTCGGACGCGGGCACGACGTCGGTCGCGGCCAGCAGTCCGCTCGCCGTCGGCAGGGCGGGAAGGAGCGTCGTCATCGGTGCCGGCCCCTCAGCTCTTGAGCAGGTTGACGTCGTCGACCGAGGCGGACCGACGGGTGCGGAAGATGGACACGATGATCGCGAGGCCGACGACGACCTCGGCCGCCGCGACGACCATGACGAAGAAGGCGAGCACCTGCCCGGTCACGTCGCCGTGCATCCGGGCGAAGGTGACGAACGCGAGGTTGGTCGCGTTGAGCATGAGCTCGATGCCCATGAACACGATGATCGCGTTGCGCCGCAGCAGCACGGTCGCGGCACCGATCGAGAACAGGATCGCCGCGAGCACGAGGTAGTTGGTGAGCTCCATCAGTCCTCTCCTCCCGGGGTCGCGCCGGGGCCGCCGTCCGGCACCGCATCGGTGGCGCCGCCGGGCACGCGGGACCGGCCCGGGTCGTCCGGCCCACCGACGTCGCCGGCGGGCGCCTCGCCCTGCGGCTCGTCGGCGGTCGCGGCCTGCACCGTGCGCTCGTTCGCGTCCTGGGCCCGCAGGGCGGGCAGCGCCCGCAGGGGCTCGTGCTCGACGAGCACCTCGCGCTCGGCCTCGAGGATGGTCCCGGCCGACCGCTCCTGGCCACGGATCCGCAGGATGCGGGAGACCGACTCCTCGATAGGCCGGCCCTGGGGGTCGAGCGCCGGGGTGTCCATGGCGTTGTTCTGCGCGTACACGCCGGGGGCGGCGAGCGGCGTGAGCCGGCCGCCCGCGGGCAGCGCGGCGACCTTCGCGTCGGCCTGCTCGCGCTGACCCACCTTCGGGGTGAGCCGGCGCCGGTGCGTGAGCACGAGCGCCGAGACCGCGGCGGTGATGAGGAGGATGCCCACGACCTCCATGGCGAAGACGTAGTCCGCGAAGAGCACGCGGGCGAGCGCCACGGGGTTCGTCGCCGCGTTGGCGAGCTCCAGCCCGACCGACGGCGGGAAGGTCGCCTGCGCGACCACGCCCACCAGCACGACCCCGAGCCCGAGCCCGAGGAGCACGCCGAGCCAGCGCTGCCCGCGGATCGTCTCCACGAGCGAGTCCGACGCGTCGACGCCGACGAGCATGAGCACGAAGAGGAACAGCATCATCACGGCGCCCGTGTACACGACCACCTGGACGACGCCGAGGAACGACGCCTCCTGCGCGATGTAGAGGATCGCGAGGTCGACCATGACGAACATGACCGCGATGGCGGCGTGCACCGCCTTGCGGGCGAAGAGCAGCGAGAGCGCCGCGAGGACCATGAGGGGGGCGAGGACCCAGAAGAGGACCGCCTCGCCGCCGCTCGCGGTCACCGGGCGGCCTTCCGGGCCGACGCGCCGGCGGAGCGCCCCGAGGTCGGGGTGACTCGCCGGACCTCCGGCGGCGGCCCCGTGGGCTCGGGCGGGAGGGTCGGGTCGTCCGGACGGTGCTCGCGCACCCAGTCCACCTGCTCGGCCACCGGGCCGCTCACCTCCCCGCGGTAGTACTCGGTGTCCGAGGTCCCCGGGACCATCGGGTGAGGCGCGGCGAGCATCCGCTCCTGGAGCGGCGCGAGCAGGTCCTGCTTCTCCCAGATCATGCCCTCGCGCGTCGGGCCCGCGAGCTCGTACTCGTTGGTCATCGTCAGCGCGCGCGTCGGGCAGGCCTCGATGCACAGGCCGCAGAAGATGCAGCGCAGGTAGTTGATCTGGTAGACGCGCCCGTACCGCTCGCCCGGCGACATGTGGCCGCCGTCGGGCAGGTCGGCGTTGTCGGCACCTTCGACGTAGATCGCGTCCGCGGGGCACGCCCACGCGCACAGCTCGCAGCCGATGCACTTCTCGAGCCCGTCGGGGTACCGGTTGAGCTGGTGCCGTCCGTGGTACCGCGGCTTCGTCGGCACCTTCTGGCGCGGGTACTGCTCGGTGACCGTCGGCCGGAACATCGACGCGAAGGTCACGCCGAACCCGGCGACGGGCGCGAGCGCCTCGCGCAGCCCCTTCGCCTGCGGGCGGCGGACCTCGTACTCGCCGGGCCGGGCCGGCTTCTGGTCGTCAGCCACGGTCGACCTCCTTGTCGTGCGGTGTGTCTCGGGGGGCACCGGTGCCCGGCGAGCGGGACGCCCCGGGCGAGCCCGCGTCGTCGGGCACGAGGGCGCGGCGGCGGGGCGAGGGCGGGAGCGACTGGCCCGGCAGCGGCGGGACGGGGAACCCGCCCGCGAACGCGTCGAACGGCTCGGGCCCGGTCCCCGCGGCGCGGGGCGTCGCTCCGGGTGGGGCCTTCTTCTCGGGCCAGAACCAGACGACCACCACGACCACCAGGGCCAGCGCGACGGCGATGCCGACGAAGACGCGGAGGTCGACGTCGAGGAACTGGCGCACGGCCTGGGCGACGGCGAGCAGCACGAGCCACGCGAGGGCGAACGGGATGAGGACCTTCCAGCCGAACCGCATGAACTGGTCGTAGCGCAGGCGCAGCAGCGTGCCGCGGACCCACACGAAGAAGAACATGACGGCCCAGACCTTGACGAGGAACCAGAGGATGGGCCACCAGCCCTCGTTGAACATCCCGTCGTTGATCGCCGAGAGCGGCCACGGGGCACGCCACCCGCCGAGGAACAGCGTCGTCGCGACGGCGGAGACGTTGAGCATGTTGATGTACTCCGCGAGGAAGAACCACGCGAACTTCATCGACGAGTACTCGGTCATGTACCCGGACACGAGCTCGCCCTCGGCCTCGGGGAGGTCGAACGGCAGGCGGTTCGTCTCGCCGACCATGGAGATGACGTAGATGACGAACGCGGGCAGGAGCGGGAGGAACCACCAGAGCTGCGTCTGCGAGTCGACGATGCGCGAGGTCGACATCGACCCCGCCATGAGGAAGACGGAGACGAGCGAGAGGCCCATCGCGAGCTCGTAGCTGATGACCTGGGCCGTCGAGCGGACCGACCCGAGCAGCGGGTACGTCGAGCCGGACGACCAGCCGCCGAGCACGATCCCGTACACGCCGAGCGACGCGCACGCGAGGATGTAGAGCGTCGCGACCGGGAAGTCGGTGAGCTGGGCGGGCGTCACGTAGTCCGTGAACGGGATCTGCACCTCGGGCCCGAACGGGATGACCGCGAACACGAGCAGCGCGCAGAACACGGAGATCATCGGGGCGAGCAGGTAGACGAACTTGTCCGCCGCCTTGACGGTGATGTCCTCCTTGAGCAGGAGTTTCATCGCGTCGGCGAGCGACTGGAGCAGGCCGAACGGGCCGTGCCAGTTGGGGCCCGGGCGCACCTGCATGCGCGCGACGACCTTGCGCTCGAACCAGATCGCGAACAGCACGCTCGTCAGCAGGAACACGAGGATGAGGACGGCCTTGACGAGGTAGGTCCAGCCGTTGTCCTGCGAGAAGTTCGCCGTGATCCCGGGCACGCCCGGGGTCTCGGCAGCGAGTGCGTGGACGAGCCTCATGCGCCCTCCCCTCCGTCGGTGCTCCCGGGGCCGAGCCGGACGACGTCGCCCGGCACGGCGCCGAGCGCCGCGTGCACGGACGATCCCGGCGACCGCAGCGGCAGCCACACCACGTGGTCGACCATGTCGGTCACCACCACCGGGAGCGTGACCGCGCCCCGGTCCGTCGAGACGCGCACGAGGTCGCCGTCGAACACGTCGACCGCGGCGGCCGTCGTCGCGGACAGCCGCGCGACCGGCCGCTTCGCCGTCCCCGCGAGGTAGCGCTCGCCGTCCTGGCCGCGCGCGTCGTCGAGCAGGAGGCGCCAGCTCGCGAGGACCGCGGTCCCGGGTGCGACGGCGGGCGGCTCGGTGGTCTCGACGTCCGGCGCGGCGGCGCGCTCGCCGTCCCACGCGCCGTCGCCCACGAGCTGGTCCAGCTCGGCGCGCACCGCGTCCACGGTGCCGAGGCCGAGGCTGACGCCCGCGGCGTCGGCGAGCGCGTCGAGCACGCGGTGGTCCGTCATCGCCGTCGAGGCGAGCGCCGCCGGGAACTGGCGCACGCGGCCTTCCCAGCTCACGAACGCCCCCTCGCGCTCGACGGGCGGCGCCACGGGGAGCACGACGTCCGCCAGCTCGGTCACCGCCGAACGCCGCACCTCGAGCGAGACGACGACGTCCGCCGCCTCGAGCGCGCGGCGCGCGTGCGCCGGGTCGGGCAGGTCGTCGAGCTCGAGGCCGCCGACGAGCACGCCCGCGAGCTGGCCGACGGACAGGGCGTCGAGCATCTCCCCCACGTCGCGGCCCGCGGTCGCGGGGAGCCCGGTCGGCTGGTCGTCCGTGGCGGCCACGCCCCAGACCGTCGCGACGTCGACACGGGCCGCGGCGTCGGCGACCGGGCGTCCGCCCGGCAGGAGGTTCGGCAGGGTGCCGGCCTCGACGCCGCCGCGCTCGCCGGCGCGCCGCGGGACCCACGCGAGGCGTGCGCCCGTCGCGGCGACCGCGCGCAGCAGCGCGCTGTACCCGCCGCGCGTCGCGGCGAGCCGCTCGCCGACGAGGATCACGGCGCCCGGCGCCCGGAGCGCGTCGCTGACCTCGGCGAGGAGGTCGGTGCCCTCGGCCTCGTCGAGCGTGCGGACCTGGTCGCCCGCGGCGATGCCGTCGAGCCACTCCGCCTCGGTGCCCGGCGCGGCGGGGAGGAGCGTGCCGTGCATGCGCTGCACGCCGCGCGACGCGAACGGCGCGACGGAGAACACCCGCACCCCGTGCCGCACGGCGCCCTTGCGCAGGCGCAGGAACGTCACGCCCGCCTCCTCCTCGGCCTCCAGGCCGACGAGGAGGACCGCGGGCGCCTTCTCGAGGTCGGTGAAGGTCACGCCGCCGGCGTGGCCGACGGCCCGGCCCGCGACGGCGTGCGCCAGGAACTCCGCCTCCTCGGCGCTGTGGGCGCGGGCGCGGTGGTCGACGTCGTTCGTGCGCAGCCACGTGCGCGCGAGCTTCGCGTACGCGTAGGCGTCCTCGAGGGTGAGCCGGCCGCCCGGCAGGACGGCGACGCCCCCGGCGTCGCGAGCCCGCGTCAGGGCGTCGGCCGCGACCTCGAGCGCCTCCGCCCAGGAGGCGGGGCGCAGCTCGCCGCGCGTCACCGACCCGTCCGGGGCGACCTCGCGGTCGCGCACGAGGGGGTGCGTCAGGCGGTCCGGCGCGGACTGCCACGTGAACGCGAAGCGGTCGCGGTCAGTGATCCACTCCTCGTTCACCAGCGGGTCCTCGCCCGCGAGGCGGCGCAGCACGACGCCGCGGCGGTGGTCGACGCGGATCGCCGACCCCGACGAGTCGTGCTCGGAGACCCCGGGGGTCGAGACCAGGTCGAACGGGCGCGAGCGGAACCGGTACGCCGCGCCCGTGAGCGCGCCCACCGGGCAGATCTGCACGGTGTTGCCCGAGAAGTACGACGCGAACGGCAGCCCCGACTCGTCCTCGAGCGCGAGCCCGACCGGGCGGTCTCCCGGCGCCTGACCCGCGGGCGGCGCGAAGTCCAGCACCGCCTCGTCGAACCGGCCGATCTGCTGCGCGGCGCCGCGCTTCTGGAGGTCGATGAACGCGTCGCCCGCGATCTCCTGGGAGAAGCGCGTGCACCGCTGGCACAGCACGCAGCGCTCGCGGTCGAGCAGGATCGTCGTCGAGACCGCGATCGGCTTGGGGAACGTGCGCTTGACGTCCACGAACCGGCTCGTCGCGCGACCGTTGCTCATCGCCTGGTTCTGCAGCGGGCACTCGCCGCCCTTGTCGCACACCGGGCAGTCGAGCGGGTGATTGATGAGCAGCAGCTCCATGATCCCGTGCTGCGCCTTGTCGGCGACCGGGCTCGTGCGCTGCGTCTTGACCACCATGCCGGGAGTCGCCTCGAGCGTGCACGACGCCTGGGGCTTCGGCATGGGCCGGACGTTGCCCTCGCGGTCCGGCGTCGCCACCTCGACGAGGCACTGGCGGCACGCGCCCGCCGGCTCCAGCAGGGGGTGGTCGCAGAACCGCGGGATCTGGATCCCGATCTGCTCGGCCGCGCGGATCACGAGCGTGCCCTTCGGCACCGACATCTCGACGTCGTCGATCGTGAACGTCACGTGGTCCGCGGGGACCGGGGGCTTGGCCGCGCCACCCGTGGGAGCGGCGGCGGAGCCGGTGCCCGGGGCGGGGGTCGTGGTCGTCATCAGTGCACTCCTGCCGTCAGGACGCGGGCCGGGCGGGGCGTGTAGTCGAAGAGGGCCGATGCGGCGGGGTCGAACGGGCAGCGGTGCTCCGTGATGTGCGCCTCGTACTCGTCGCGGAACAGCTCGATGCTGCTCGTGACGGGCGACGTGGCGCCGTCGCCGAGCGCGCAGAACGCGCGGCCCAGGATGTTGTCGCACGTGTCGAGGAGCAGGTCGAGGTCGGACTCCGTGCCCTGGCCCGCCTCGATGCGCGCCAGCACCTGCTTCATCCAGTACGTGCCCTCGCGGCACGGCGTGCACTTGCCGCACGACTCGTGCGCGTAGAAGTCCGTCCACCGGCTCACGGCCCGCACGACGCACGTCGTCTCGTCGAAGAGCTGGAGCGCGCGCGTGCCGAGCATCGAGCCCGCCGCCGCGACCGACTCGTAGTCGAGGGGGGTGTCGAGGTGGGCGTCGGTGAACAGCGGCGTCGACGAGCCGCCCGGCGTCCAGAACTTCAGCGCCTTGCCGCCCCGCATCCCGCCCGCGAGGTCGAGCAGCTCGCGCAGCGTCGTGCCGAGCGGCGCCTCGTACTGCCCGGGACGCGTCACGTGGCCCGAGAGCGAGAACAGGCCGAACCCGGCCGACCGCTCCGTGCCCATCGACGTGAACCAGTCGGCGCCGCGCGCCACGATCGACGGCACGCTCGCGATGGACTCCACGTTGTTGACGACGGTCGGGCGCGCGTACAGGCCCGCGACCGCCGGGAACGGCGGCTTGAGCCGCGGCTGCCCGCGACGCCCCTCGAGCGAGTCCAGCAGCGCCGTCTCCTCGCCGCAGATGTACGCGCCCGCACCGGCGTGGACCGTGACGTCCAGGTCGAAGCCCGAGCCCTGGACGTTCTTGCCCAGGAACCCGGCCTCGTACGCCTCCTCGACCGCGCGCAGCAGGCGGCGGTACACGTGCAGCACCTCGCCGCGCACGTAGATGAACGCGTGGTGGCACCCGATCGCGTACGACGTGATCGCGACGCCCTCCACGAGCGCCTGCGGGCTCGCGAGCATCAGCGGGATGTCCTTGCACGTCCCCGGCTCGGACTCGTCCGCGTTGACGACCAGGTACCGCGGGCCGCCGTCGGGCGCGGGCAGGAAGCCCCACTTCATGCCCGTCGGGAAGCCCGCGCCGCCGCGGCCGCGCAGGCCCGACGCCTTGACCGTCGCGACGACGTCCGCCGGGTCCTGGGCGAGCGCCGCGCGCAGCCCCGCGTACCCGCCGCGGTCCACGTACGACGCCAGCGTCCAGGACCGGTCCGCGTCCCACGTGTCCGACAGGACGGGGGTCAGCGGGTCCGGTGCCGGCCGGGCCACGGTGCCCTGCTGCTCGCTCATGCGTCCGCTCCCTTCGACGGGTCGGGCTGGGTGCCGGGAGACTCGGCCTTGCCGCCGGGGTCGACGTCGGCGCCGGTCGTCGGCGTCCGCTCGGCGCTCGACTGCTCGCCGCCCGTCACGGGCCTCTCGGGAGCCGGCTCGCCAGCCGAGGTAGAGCCCTGGTCCGACGAGGTAGAGGCCTGGTCGGTGCCGGGGGCGGTCCAGCCCTGCTCGCGCGCGAGGCGGAGGCCGGCGAGGGTGGGCTCGCCGGCACCGACGCCCTCGTCGGCGCGGCCGTCGGGGAAGCCCGCGAGGACGCGGCTCATCTGCTTGAAGGTGCACACGCTCGCGGCGCCCCGGGTCGGGGCGACGGGCTCGCCCGCGCGGAGGCGGTCGACGACGTCGGTCGCCGACCCGGGTGTCTGGTTGTCGAAGAACTCCCAGTTGACCATCATGACCGGCGCGTAGTCGCAGGCCGCGTTGCACTCGACGCGCTCGAGCGTGATCGCGCCGTCCTCCGTCGTCTCGTCGTGGCCGACGCCGAGGTGGTCGGAGAGCTCGTCGAAGATCGCGTCGCCGCCCATGATCGCGCACAGCGTGTTGGTGCAGACCCCCACGGTGTACGTCCCGTTGGGGTGGCGCTTGTACTGCGTGTAGAACGTCGCGACGGCGGAGACCTCGGCTGCGGTGAGCCCGAGCTGCTCCGCGCAGAACAGGATGCCGTCGCGCGAGACGTAGCCGTCCTCGGACTGCACGAGGTGCAGCATGGGGAGCAGCGCCGAGCGCGACTCGGGGTAGCGCGCGACGATCTGCGCGGCGTCGGCGGCGAGGCGCGCCGTCGTCTCCGCGTCGTACCCGGGGCGCGAGGCGCCCGCGGGCGTGCCGTTCGTCGCAGGTCCGGCGTCGATGGTCATCGGTCCACCCCTCCCAGCACGGGGTCCAGGGAGGCGACGGCGACCACGACGTCGGCCACCTGGCCGCCCTCGCACATCGCCGCCACGGCCTGGAGGTTGTTGAACGACGGGTCGCGGAAGTGCGCCCGGTAGGGGCGCGTGCCGCCGTCGGACACGAGGTGCACCCCGAGCTCGCCGCGCGGGTGCTCCACGGTCTGCCACGCCTGCCCGACCGGGACGCGGAAGCCCTCGGTGACGAGCTTGAAGTGGTGGATCAGGGCCTCCATGGAGGTGCCCATGATCTCCTTGATGTGGTCGAGCGAGTTGCCCTGGCCGTCGCTCCCGATCGCGAGCTGCGCGGGCCACGCGATCTTGCGGTCGCCCACCATCACGGGCTGCCCGGCCGTCTGCTCGAGGCGCTCGAGGCACTGCGCGACGATGTGCAGCGACTGGTAGCACTCCTCGAGCCGCAGCACGACGCGGTCGTAGCAGTCGGCGCCCGTCGCGGTGGGGACGTCGAAGTCATACGTCTCGTAGCCGCAGTACGGGTCGGACTTGCGCACGTCGTACGGGTGGCCCGTGGAGCGCAGCACCGGCCCGGTGACGCCGAGCGCCATGCAGCCCGCGAGGTTGAGGTGCCCCACGCCGACGAGCCGGCCCTTGAAGATCGGGTTGGCCAGCATGAGGTCGCCGAGCTGGCCGAGGTACCGGCGGATGAGCGGGTCGGCCTTGCGGACCTGCTCGACGAGGTCCGGCGGCACGTCCTGCGCGACGCCGCCGGGGCGGACGTACGCGTTGTTCATGCGCAGGCCCGTGACCGCCTCGAAGATCCGCAGGATCTCCTCGCGCGCGGTGAACGCGATGGTCATGACGGTCGTCGCGCCCATCTCGTTGCCGCCGGTGCCGAGGCACACGAGGTGGGACGCGATGCGGTTGAGCTCCATCATGAGCACGCGGATGACGCTCGCGCGCTCGGGCACGTCGTCCGTGATGCCGAGCAGCTTCTCGACCGCGAGGCAGTACGCCGTCTCCTGGAACAGGGGCGCGAGGTAGTCCATGCGGGTGCAGAACGTGACGCCCTGCGTCCACGTCCGGTACTCCATGTTCTTCTCGATGCCGGTGTGCAGGTAGCCGATGCCGCAGCGCGCCTCGGTGACCGTCTCGCCGTCGATCTCGAGCATGAGGCGGAGCACGCCGTGCGTCGACGGGTGCTGCGGCCCCATGTTGACGACGATGCGCTCCTCGCCGAGCGCGGCCGCCGCGACGGCGCTCTCGGCGATGTCCGCCCAGTCGCCGCCCGACGCCTCGAAGCTCGGGACGCCCTGGTCGAAGTCGCCGACGGGCGGGCGGGTCGAGTGCGGGGCGGCGCCGGGGGCGCCGGTGGTGTGCGTGCTCACGAGTACGACCTCCTCGTGTCGGGCGGGGGCACGGTCGCGCCCTTGTACTCGACGGGGATCCCGCCGAGCGGGTAGTCCTTGCGCTGCGGGTGGCCCGGCCAGTCGTCGGGCATCTCGATGCGCGCGAGCGACGGGTGGCCGTCGAAGACGATCCCGAAGAAGTCCCACGTCTCGCGCTCGTGCCAGTCGTTCGTCGGGTAGACGGACGTCGTGGTCGGCACGTGCGGGTCGGCGTCGGGCACCGACACCTCGAGGCGCAGCCGACGCCCGTGCGTGATCGACGTGAGGTGGTAGACGGCGTGCAGCTCGCGGCCGACGTCGTGCGGGAAGTGCACGCCGCTCACGCCCAGGCTCAGCTCGAACCGCAGGTCCTGGTCGTCGCGCAGCGCGCGGCACACCTCGACGAGGTGGTCGCGGTGCACGTGGATCGTCAGCTCGGCGTGCGCGCCGGGCGGGTCCACCACGACGCGCTCCACCGCCGCCTCGAACCGCGTGCCGCCCTCTGCGAGCACCTCGGCGAGGACGTCGACGACCTCGTCGAACCAGCCCCCGTACGGTCGCGGGCTCGCGCCGGGCATCGCGACGGGCTGGACGAGCCCGCCGTACCCCGACGTGTCGCCCGAGCCGTGGACGCCGAACATGCCCTCGCGCACCTCGACGACCTCGAGCGTGCGCGGCGCGCCCGCCCCGGTCACCAGGTCGCCCGACCGCGGTCCGGAGACCTCCTCGGGCTGCGGCACGGGCGTGCCGCCGCCCGTCTTCTCGTCCGTCACCGCAGCAGCCCCTTCATCTGGAACGTGGGCGTCGCCTCGAGCGCGGCCGCCTCGGCGGCGCGTGCCGCCTCCTTGCGGTTCACGCCGAGCGGCTCGTGCTGGATCTGGTCGTGCAGCGCGAGGATCGCGTTGATGAGCATCTCCGGACGCGGCGGGCAGCCCGGCAGGTAGATGTCCACCGGCACGATGTGGTCGACGCCCTGCACGATCGCGTAGTTGTTGAACATGCCGCCGCTGGACGCGCACACGCCCATCGACAGCACCCACTTGGGCTCGCTCATCTGGTCGTAGACCTGCCGCACGACCGGCGCCATCTTCTGGCTCACGCGCCCGGCCACGATCATGAGGTCCGCCTGGCGCGGGGAGGCCCGGAAGACCTCCATGCCGAAGCGCGACAGGTCGAACCGCGAGGCGCCGGCGGCCATCATCTCGATCGCGCAGCACGCCAGTCCGAACGTCACGGGCCAGAGCGACGCCTTGCGGAGGTACCCCGCGAGGTCCTCGATCGTGGTCAGCAAGAAGCCCGAGGGAGCTTCCTCGATCCCCATGGTGTTCTCCTAGTTCTCTCGCCGGTGCCCGCTGGCGCGGACGGTCGGTCGCCCGCTCAGTCCCACTCGAGACCACCCCGGCGCCACTCGTAGACGAACGGGACGGTGATGAGCGCGAGGAACGCGAGCATCGCGACGAGGCCGAAGGTCGCGAGCGTCGCGAAGTCGACCGCCCACGGGTAGAGGAAGACGACCTCGATGTCGAAGACGATGAACGTCATGGCGACGAGGTAGTACTTGATCGGGAAGCGCCCGCCGCCGATCGCGTGGGGCGTGGGCTCGATGCCGCACTCGTAGGCGTCGAGCTTGGCGCGGTTGTAGCGCTTGGGGCCGATGACCGCGCTCGCGGCCACGCCGCCGAGAGCCAGCACGGCGGCCACGCCCATGAGGACGAGAAGCGGAACGTACGGGTTGGTCATCGCGTACTCCTCGAGTGGGGGCTCGGGACGGGAACGCCCGGGCGGTGCCCGGGAAGACCTGTGGGTGGTGCGAGCGCCCGCGTCGTTGCGGGCCCACCTCGGGGGCTCATGACGAGGGCACCACCCTCGTCAGCCCCGCGATCACGCGGTCGACCCAGTCGCCGCCGCGGGGCTCGTAGCAGTCGGACAGGAGCTTGAGGACGAACCGCATGACGACCGGGCGCGGGAGCCCGTAGCGCGTGCAGATCCGCATGATCTCGGGGTGCTCGATGAGCTTCACGAAGAACCGGCCGAGCGTGTAGTAGCCACCGAGCTCGCGGCGCATGATCCGCGGGTACGTCTGGAGCGCGCGCTCGCGACCGCCGTCGGTGAGCCGTACGCGCGACTGGGCGACGACGTCGGCCGCCGCCCGCCCGGCCTGCATCGCGTAGGCGATCCCCTCGCCGTTGAAGGGGCTCACCATGCCGCCCGAGTCCCCGACGAGCAGCACGCCGCGCGTGTACAGCGGCGTGCGGTTGAAGCCCATGGGCAGCGCAGCGCCGCGCACCGGGGCGAGCCGGTTCTCCTCCGTGAACTCCCACTCGGCGGGCGCGTTGCGCATCCAGGTGGCGAAGAGGTCCTTGTAGTCGACGTTCGCGGCGGACTGGCGCGCCGGCGTCGAGCTCACGGAGCCGAGCCCGACGTTCGCCGTCCCGTCGCCGAGCGAGAAGATCCAGCCGTAGCCGGGCAGCAGGTTGGACTCGCGCGGCGTGCCGTCCCACAGCTCGAGGTGGGACTCCATCCACGGGTCGTCGTGGCGGGGGGTGCGGAAGTACGTGCGGACGGCGACGCCGATCGGGCGGTCCTCGCGCCGCGCGAGGCCGAGCGCGAGCGCGAAGCGCGACGAGACGCCGTCGGCCGCGATGACGACGGGCGCGCGGTAGGTGACCTCGTCGCCCGCGCGCCGGCCCTTGTCGTCCACGGGGCGGGCGGTGACGCCGACGACGCGGCCGGTGCGCTCGTCGAGCACGGGGCCGGTGACCGCGGTGCGCTCCAGGAGCTTGGCCCCCGTGCGCTGCGCGTGCTCGGCGAGGGTCCGGTCGAACGAGTGGCGCGCGCGGGCCATGCCGTAGCTGGGGTACGACGCGAGGTCGGGCCACGCGAGCTCCCACGAGCGGCCGCTCGCGACGACGCGCAGGCCCTGGTTCCGGATCCAGCCGTCCTCGGCGCGGGTCGGCACGCCCATGCGCACGAGCTCGGCGACCGCGCGCGGCGTCAGGCCGTCGCCGCAGATCTTGTCGCGCGGGAACGACGACTTCTCCAGCAGAAGGACGCTCAGCCCGGCGGCGGCGCAGTAGTGGGCCGCCGCGGAGCCGGCCGGGCCCGCGCCCACGACGATGACGTCGGCGTCGTCGAGCCTCGCGCCCACCGTGCTCACCTCACCGTCCGGTCGTCGGGACACACCTCGTGGTGGTCCACCGTGACCCGGGTCGGGACACGGCGCACCCACGGTCCTTGTGAAGTCGGTCACAATGGACATCGCCACTCTAGTCACTCCCGACGCGGGATGTGTAGCAAGGCGACCCTTCCCTGGGAGATCCTGTGACGAAGGTCCTCCCGCGCGACGACTCCCGACCCTGTGGATCGGGACCGGCGGGCAAGGGGGCCGGAGCGGACATGGCCTAGCCTCCCCGCGCCGCCGCGGGACGCACGGCGGGCGGCGGGCGCGCGTCGCCGCAGGTCAACGACCGTCGGACGACGCCGCCCGGGCCCGCCCGATCCGAGCGAGCGCCAGGCCGGCCCCGGCCGCGAGCGCCGCGGCGGTCGCGAGCCACCACGTGTCGGCCCCGGTGCGCGCCAGCCCGGGGCCGGTCGACGGCGGCTCCCCCGGGGCGGGCGCCGGGCCGGTGCCCGGGACGCCCACGAGGTGCACCGTCTCCAGCACGCCGGCGACCGAGCGGCGCGTGGACGACGGCGCGTCCGCCGACATCGCGACGCTCACCTCCACCCGGCCCACCTCCCCGGGATCGAGGACGGGCCCCTCCCAGGTCGCGGCGAGCGGCGCCGCGCCGTCCAGCCGCACGTCGAGCCACGCGCCGAGCCCGGTCCGCACGACGGCCGGGTCGACGTCGGCCGCGAGGTCCACGAGGACGCGCGCCGCCGTCGGGCCGTCGTTGCGGACCCACAGGTCGCGCGCGACGATCGCTCCCGGCACGACGAGCGCGTCCGGACCGAACAGGGACGCCGGGAGGCCTGTCGCCCACGTCGCGCCGTCGGCGCTCAGCCGGAGCGCGTCCTCCTCCCCCGACGCCGCGACCGCGCCGGTGCCCACCGAGGTGCCCGACGTCGCCCCCACCGAGGCGCCCGCCGTCGCCCCTACCGCCGCCTGGCCCGGCCCGGCGAGCACGACCGCGAGCAGCACGCCGGCGAGCGCACGGAGCGGGCCTCGGCCCGCGCCGCGGCTCACGGGACCACCGCCGGGGTCCGGCGGCGCCGCGCGCGCTCGCGCAGTCCCGCCGCGACCTGCCAGGCGCCCCACCCGAGGAGCCCGGCGGCGGCCAGGACGGCGACGGTGCGGCGCGTGTCCCCCGACACCGCGGAGCTCACCCACCCGAGCAGCGGGACCGCGTAGACGACCGACCCGCGGACCTGCACGGGGCGGACGGGCTCCGGGTCGGGTGCGGCGTTGGCGTCGCCCTGCGTCGTGAGCACCCGCTCGTCGTCGGCCCCCACCCCGACGCCGACGACCCGGTGGGTGACGACCTCCGGCCGGCCCGACACGAGCTGGTACGTGACCACGTCCCCCGGCGCGACGCGCGCGACGTCGACCGGCCGGACGACGACCATCGCCCCGGGCGCGTACGTCGGCCGCATGGACCCGGTGAGCACCGTGTACGGCGTCGCCCCCAGCACGAGCGGCACGACGACCCCCACGAGCGCGAGCGCGACGGCGCACCCGAGCGCGAGCACGCCGAGCGCCCGGGCGAGCGGCCCGTGCCGCCGCGTCGTGCCGCGCTCGCGGTGCCGCCCGCCGCGGGGCCGCTCAGCCACAGGAGACCCCCGAGAGCCCGGTGCCCGCGAGGAGCGCGCCGCGGACCGCGACCGCGTTGCTCGGGACCGAGACCCATCCCGACGCGTGGACGGACTGGACGCTGACCTGCAGGATCGTGCCGCCCAGCAGCAGGTCGAGGATCGACTGGAGGAGCCCGCCGAGCAGCGACTCGGTGATGACGAGCTGCGTCGCCGTGGTCTCGGTGGTCGTGGACTGCCCGCCTCCCGCGATCGTCACGCGGTAGCGGGCCGGAGCGGGCGTCGGCGCGGTCCACCGCACGGTCGCGCTCCGCGCGAGGTTGGTGCCCGTCGTCATGCACGTCGTCCCGGTCGGGGCGGGGATCGTCCCCGCCGACGCCGTCGTCCAGAGCGACCCGCTCGCCGTCCACCACGCGACGGCCGGGCCGCCGACGAGCGCGAGCGCCACGGCCAGCGCGGCGACCACCCGGAGCCGGGCGCCGCGCGTCACGACGGCCTGCTCTCGAGCGTGACCGTCACCGCGACCTGGGCGCTCTGGCCCTGCCAGTCGCTCGGGCTCCCCGCGGGCAGCGTGTAGCGGACGCACACCTGCGTCGTCGCGCCGCGCGCGTACGTCTGCGGACTGAGTGCCCCGGCGGGCAGGGCCGTCCCCGTGCACGTCGCCCCGGGGTAGAACGCGACGGTGGGCCGCACGGTCCCCTCGTAGGCCACCGCGAGCCGGTAGCGCCACGTGCCGTCGCCCGTGTGGGTGACGGCGACCACTCCGTCGCGGGACTGGCCCGGCAGCATCGCCGTGAGGTCGGGGAACGTCTGCCACGACGTCTCGACGCCGAACGAGCCCGACCGCACGTCCGCACCGCTCACGGGCTGCGACGCCGACCACGTCGCCCACGCCGCACCCGCGGAGAGCGGCAGCGCGGCGAGCGCGAGCACGACCAGGGCGCGCACGGCACCGCGCCGCCCGTGCGCGACGCGTCCGCCCGCGCCGCCCGGACCGGGTCGGGCGCGACGACGTGCGACCCGGGCGCGGCGGCGGGACAGGTCGACCCCCACCGCGGTCCTCTCAGAGGTGCTGCTCGAGCGTGAACGTCAGGCTCGAGAGGTTCACCACGGAGCTCGTCGCGACCTGGTCGGCGGTGGCCGCGTCGAACGTCAGCGTGACGTCGGCGTCGACCGCCGGGTAGGCGGCCGTCGACGGCGCGACCTCGTACGTCCCGTCACCGTTGGCGGTGGCCCACGCCGGCGGCCCGTCGAGCACGAACGCCACGTCGAGCGCGTCGACGAGCGCCTGGTCGCCCGTGAGGCCGTCCGTGCCGCTCACGGCGAGGGTCGCCTGCAGCGAGTCGCCGATCGCGGTCACCGTGATCGGCTGGCTGAGCGCCAGCACGTCGCCCGGGACGATGCGGACGGCCGTGACGTCCGCGACCGCGGTCCCGTTGAGCGTCCAGGCGGCCGTCCCCAGCGCGAGGTCGAGGTCGCCGGAGCTGATGTCCCCCGCCTCGGCGACGGCCTGCGAGTCGGACCACAGCGCGTAGGTCCCGGCCCCTCCGAGGAGGAGCAGCGCACCCGCCCCGATCGCCAGCGCACCCTTGGTCAGACGTTCCATGTCGTGCCCCCGTCATGCCGCGCGCGGGCCCCCTTCGGCCGCGCTCGTCCCTCGACGGTAGGCCGGACGGCGCGGACCGGCATGGGGAGCCGCCGCTCGGGACGGGTGAATTCGGCGTCGCCGGGACCGCTCCGGCGACGGCGTCAGGCGGGGCGCGTGCCCCGGTGGAGCGCGACGATCCCGCCGGAGAGGTTGCGGTAGGCGACCTTCTCCCAGCCCGCACGGAGCAGGAGCCGGCCGAGACCGACCTGGTCGGGCCAGGCGGCGATGGACTCCGCGAGGTACTCGTACGAGCCGCCCTCGCGCGTCACCGCGGCGGCGATGCGCGGCAGCGCCTGCACCAGGTACTCCTGGTACACGACGCGGAACGGTGCCCACGTCGGGGTCGAGAACTCGCAGATCACGACCCGCCCGCCGGGCCGCACGACGCGCAGCATCTCGCGCAGCGCCGCCTCGGTGTCGACGACGTTGCGCAGGCCGAACGAGATCGTCACGGCGTCGAACGTGCCGTCCGCGAACGGCAGGCGCGTCGCGTCACCGGCGACGAACGGCAGGTCGGGCCGCCGCTCCTTGCCCACCTGGAGCATGCCGAGCGAGAAGTCGCAGGGCACGACGCGCACCCCGTCGTCGGCGAACGGCTCGGACGACGTCCCGGTCCCCGCCGCGAGGTCGAGGACCTTCTCCCCCGGCAGCGCGCCGACCGCGCGCACCGTCGCCCGGCGCCAGGCACGGTCCTGGCCGAACGACATGATGTCGTTCGTCAGGTCGTAGCGCGAGGCGATCCCGTCGAACATCGACGCGACCTCGGAGGGCTTCTTGTCCAGGTTGGCGCGGGGCATGCGGCCCATGCTTCCACGTCCCCGCACCGCAGGGCGCACCCGCGCGCGCGGCTTACGCTGGGAGGCGATGACTGCAGAACCGTCGGCCACGGCCGCACAGCCCCGACCCCGGCCGAGCATCGTCGTGCGGACCACCCGGATCCCCGACCTGCCCGGCGGCCTGGACGCCCTCGTCGACCTCCTGCCCGACGCGCGACCGCTCGCCTGGGTGCGTCGTGGCGACGGGATCGTGGGCTGGGGCGAGGCGCTGCGGCTCGAGACGTGGGGACCGGGCCGGTTCGCCGACGCCGAGGCCGCGTGGCACGAGACGCTCGCGCGCGCCGTCGTGCGCGACGAGGTGGGGCTGCCCGGGACGGGTCCGGTCGCGTTCGGGTCGTTCGCGTTCGACGACTCCGCCCCCGGCGACGACGCCCACGACCCGGTCCGCGCGGGCGGCGTGCTCGTCGTGCCGCGCGTCGTCGTCGGCCGGCGCGACGGCCACGCGTGGCTCACGACCGTCGACACCGCGGGCTCCCTGTCGTCCTCCCCGACGGACGCGCTGCGCCGCACGCCGCGCGCTCCCGTCACCGCGCCCGGCGCCGTGGCGTGGCACGACGGCGCGCTGCGGGCCGACGACTGGGCCGCCGTCGTCGCGGAGGGCGTCGAGCGCATCCGGTCGGGCGCGCTCGAGAAGGTCGTGCTGGCGCGGGACGTCGTCGCGCACACGGCCGAGCCCGTCGACCCGCGCTGGCTGCTCGCACGGCTCGCGACGTCGTACGAGGCGTGCTGGACGTTCTCCGTCGACGGCCTCGTGGGCGCGACGCCCGAGCTCCTGGTCCGCAGCGAGAAGGGTCTCGTCACCTCGCGCGTGCTCGCGGGGACGATCCGCCGCGGCGGGCTGTCCGACGACGAGGCGCTCCTGCGGGCGGCCCAGCTCGCCCGGTCGTCGAAGGACCTGGAGGAGCACGAGTACGCCGTGCGGTCGGTCGCGCAGGCCCTCGCCCCGTTCTGCTCGTCGATGAACGTCCCCGACGCGCCGTTCGTGCTGCACCTGCCGAACGTCATGCACCTCGCGTCGGACGTGACCGCGGTCCTCGCGCGCGGGGCGAGCGCGCCGGGCTCGCTGTCGGCCGGCACCGGTCCCGGGCCGACGAGTCTCGCGCTCGCCGCGGCGCTGCACCCGTCCGCGGCCGTGTGCGGCACGCCGACGAGCGTCGCGCGCGACCTCATCCGCGAGATCGAGGGCATGGACCGCGGCCGGTACGCCGGGCCCGTCGGGTGGCTCGGCGCGGACGGCGACGGCGAGTGGGGCATCGCGCTGCGCTCGGCCGAGCTCTCGGCGACGGACCCCCGGTCGGTGCGGCTGTTCGCCGGCTGCGGGATCGTCGCGGCCTCCGACCCGGCGGCCGAGGTCGCCGAGTCCGAGGCGAAGCTCGAGCCGATGCGCTACGCGCTCGGCGGGGCCTGACGACCGCGGCGCGCCGTCCGCCTCGTCCGGGCGGTCGTGCCTGCGTGCCTGCGTGCCTGCGTGCGGAACGTCACCCCCGCCGACTTTCGACCGCCACCCGGACGACCGGGCCCGGCGCCCGCGGCGCTGCTAGGTTTCGGGAGGTGTCCGACTCCTCCCAGTTTTCCCGTCCTCGTCCCACCGCCCCGTCCGGCGTGCTCGTCCGCCGGGCCGTCGTCGCCGACCGCGACGCCGTGTGGCCGCTCGTCCTGGAGCTGCCTCGCCACGACCCCGAGCGGGAGGCGTTCGAGCGGTCCTTCGGCCCGCTGCTCGCCGCGCTCGACACGTACTTCGCGGTCGCGGAGCTGCCCGACCAGGGCGTCGTGGGGTACCTGCTCGCGAACCGGCACCTGACCTTCGCGTCCAGCGGCGTCGTCTGCCGGGTCGAGGAGGTCGCGGTCCTCCCGCAGCACCGCCGCCAGGGCATCGGCCGCCACCTGCTCGAGAGCGCCGAGGAGTGGGCCGCCGAGGTCGGGGCACGCCGCGTCGGGCTCGCGACCGGGCTCTCCAAGGAGTTCTACGTCTCCGGCGGCTACGCCGAGACCGCCGGCTTCTTCACCAAGCGCGTGGAGGCACCGGCGGCGCCGACCGCGGCGGGCGGCGACGCACCGTGGGCGCCGAGCGCCGCCACCGACTGAGCAGTCCGGACCGACGACGAGCGGCCGGCACGGGGATCCGTGCCGGCCGCTCGGTGCGGTGCCCGGTCCGCGGGGGGACGTCCGTGGTCCGGTCACCCGCCCGTCGCGGTCAGAGGTCGCGACGGGACGTGGCGCGGGGTACGGGTCGCGCGTGCCGGCACGACGACCCGCCCCCGCAGATCGTGGGCGCCCCTCGCGGGGTGCCCGTCAGGGTCAGCCCTGGCCGCCGAAGAACCAGTCGAACGGGTTGGGCACGTTGCCCGGGTCCGTCGGGTCGGTCTGCTGACCCTGGTCACCGCCCTGCTCGCCACCCTGGTCGCCCTGGCCGGGGAGCTGCCCCTGACCGTCCTGGCCGGGAAGCTGCCCCTGGCCGCCCTGCGACCCCTGGCCGGTGGTCTCGTCGTCCGCGGGACGCGTCGCGAGCGTGACGTCGAGATCGAGCGTCTTGCCGTCGCGCACCACCGTCAGCGTGGACTTCGCGCCCGCGGCGCGCTCGCGCACGAACGCGGTGAGCGACTCGGCGCCGCCGACGGCGTGGTCGTCGATCGCGACGATCACGTCGCCGGACCGGATGCCGGCGTCGGCCGCGGGCGACCCGTCGGTGACCTCCTGGACCTCGGCGCCGCGACGCGTGACGCCGTCCGCGGTCGCGGTCGCGTCCGCGAGCGTCACGCCGAGGAACGCGTGCTCGGCGGTGCCGTTCTCGATGAGCTGCTCGCTGATCGACTTCGCGAGGTTCACCGGGATGGCGAACCCGAGGCCGATCGAGCCGGACTGGGTCCCGCCGCCCGACAGCGTGGCGATCGACGACGTGATGCCGATGACGCGACCCTGCGCGTCGAACAGCGGGCCGCCGGAGTTGCCGGGGTTGATCGCGGCGTCGATCTGGATGGCGTTCGTCACGACGGACGTGCCGCCGTCCTCGCCCGACGCGGAGACCGGCCGGTCGACGGCCGACACGATGCCCGTCGTCGCGGTGTTCGCGAGGCCGAGCGGGTTGCCCACCGCGAGGACCGACTCGCCGACGCTCACGTCGTCGGAGTCGCCGAGCGTCGCGGGCTGCAGGTCGTCGGGCGCGTCGACGAGCTGCACGACGGCGAGGTCCGTCGCCGGGTCGAGCCCGACGATCTTCGCCTCGAAGAGCCGGCCGTCGCTGAGCGTCACCTGGACGGTGTCGTTCTCCGCCCCGGACACGACGTGGTTGTTCGTGAGCACGTGGCCCTTGTCGTCGATGATGACGCCCGACCCCTCGGCGCCGCCCTGCGAGGTCTGCACCTGGATCGCGACGACCGACGGCGCGACGGCCTTCGTCACGGACTCCCAGTTCGGGTTCTGCGAGGACGAGTCGGAGACGGGCGCGGCCGTGCTCTCCTGGCGCTGGCCGACGTCGGCGAGCGACGCGGAGTCCTGGTCGGCGCCGAACGCGCCCGTGAGGCCGGCGGTGCCGACGCTCGCGAGGACCGCGGCCGCGGCGGCGGCGCTCACGACCGGCACCCAGGTGCGCCGACGCCTCGGGGCGTCCGCCGCGCCCTGCGCGGTCGGGACCGGCGGCGCGGGCGGCGGCCCGAAGCTGCCGGACGGCGCGTGCGGCCCGGGCTGCGTGGGACGCGCGTACGGGTTGGGCATCGCCGTCGCTGCGGTGTGCGCCGTCGGGGCCGGCTGCGGCGTGGTGAGGTGCTGCACGTGCTGCGGCGCCTCGAGCGGCTGCGTCGGGTGCGCGGTCGGGTGCGCCGCGGTCGGCGGGAGCGGCTGCGTCGTGGCGACCGGGGCGAGCGGCTGCGTCGGCGCCCCGGTGTGCGTCTCGGCAGCGACCGACGCGGCACGCTCGGCGGCGGCGGGCGTCGTGGCGGCGGGCGTGGCGGCCGGCGTCGACGCGGGCGCGTCGGGGGCCGGCGTGGTGGGGGTGGGCTCCGTGCCCGGGGTGTTCGTCATGGTGGGCCTCCTCGGTTCTGCCCACTACTTCACACCGCCGCGCTTGAACGAGGCTTGAACGAGCCTGGGAGTTCGCTGCGAGTTCTGGGCGCCGTCGTCAGCGGCCCGCCGCGAGCGCCGCGCGGACGGCGTCGCGCACCCGCTCGCCCAGGCGCAGGCCGGCCTCTCGCCGGTCCGCCCGCGACACGTGCACCTCCAGCACCTGGACGCCGTGGCTCGGGGCCGCGAGCGCGTGCCGCAGCGAGGGGACGTCCTGCACGAGCTGGTGGTCCACGCCGTACCCCGCGCAGAGCTGGGCGAGGTTCGCGCCGTGCGGCGTCGCGAACACCCGCTCGAACGTGCGCCCCGCCACCGCGGACGTCTCCCCCAGGGCGCCCGGCTCGAGGCCCGCGAAGATCGAGCCGCCGTCGTCGTTCACCACGACGAGCCGCAGGTCGACGTGCGGCTCGTGCGGACCGCGCAGCAGCCCGCCCGCGTCGTGGAGGAACGTGAGGTCGCCGAGCAGCGCGCGCGTGCGGCGGTGCGGCCGGGCGGTGGCGACCGCCGCGCCGAGCGCGGTCGACACGGTGCCGTCGATCCCGGCGAGGCCGCGGTTCGCCAGGACGCGCGGGGCGTCCGCGTCGAGGCCGAGCACGAGGGCGAGGTCCCGCACCGGGTTGGACGACCCGACCACGAGCAGGTCGTCCGGCCCGCACGCGCCGACCACGGCGCGCGCCACGCTCGGGCCGTCGGTCAGCGACCCGTCGGTCGCCGCGGCGACGACCTCGACGGCCGCCGCCGACGCCGCGCGCCAGCGCGCGAGCCAGCCCGTGTCGGTCGCGTGGTCCGACGCCGGTCCGGGCACGGGCCCGGACGGGTCCGGGGCGTCCGGGCGCGGGTCGAGCCACCGCTCGGGCACCGCCGTCAGGACCGTCGACGCGTTGCGCGCGGCGTCGGGCCACGGGCCGGCGCCCGGTGCGACGACGCTCACCTCGACGTCGGGCCGCCCGAGCAGGCGCTGCACGGGCCGCGAGAGCGTCGGCCGGCCGAGCACGACGACGTGCTCCACGCCGTCCACGAGCTCGTCGACCCCGAGCACGAGCGCGTGCGCGGCGACCAGGTTCGGGCCGCCCGCCGCCCCCGACGACGGCTCCGCGAGCAGCGGCCAGCCGCGCGCCTCGGCGAGGACGCGCGCGGCCCGGCCCGCGCCGTCGCCCGCGACGACGACGGTCCGCCCGCCGGGGACCGGCACGGCGACGGGAGCGACGCCGGGGAGAGCGGCGTCACCGCCCGGCTGCGGCTCCGCCGGCTCGGGCGGCGCCGCGGCCGGCAGCACGACGGCCGCGCGGACGCCGCGCGGGTCCGTGGCGGGCGCGTCGGAGCCGGGCGCCGCGTCGGGGACGAGGGGCTCGCGGTAGGCGAGGTCGAGGTGCACCGGGCCGGGGTGCCCCGAGCGGGCGCCGACCGCCTCGGCGAGCGCACGCGTCGCGACGGCGAGGAGGTCGCGCACCTCGCCCGGGCGTCCGTCGGGCGCGGGGACGTCCGCGGCGAACCGCACGGCCGGTCCGAAGATCCCGGCCTGGTGCGTCGTCTGGTTGGCGCCCGTGCCGCGCAGCTCGTGCGGCCGGTCGGCGGTGAGGAGCACGAGCGGGACGCCCGTGTGGTGCGCCTCGAGCACCGCGGGGTGGAGGTTCGCGACGGCCGTCCCGGACGTGGTGACGACCGCGACGGGCCGGGGCAGCGGGACGCCCCCGCGAGCGACCGGCCCGGCGCCGCGCGACAGGCCGAGCGCGAGGAAGCCGGCCGCGCGCTCGTCGACGCGCACGTGCAGCGTGAGGCGCCCGAGGCCGGACGCCGCCGCGAGGGCGTAGGCGAGCGGCGCGCTGCGCGACCCGGGCGCGAGGACGACGTCGGCGACGCCCTCGTGCAGCAGCCGGTGCACGAGCACGAACGCGCTGCGCACCGCCGGCGGCTGGGCGTCCAGGCCGTCGAGCAGAGCGTCGAGGTGCGCGCCGCCGGGCGGGGCGCCGGCGCCCGGGCCGGGCGTGCCCACGGGCGCGGTCACCGGGCACCCCCCGCGAGCAGCGGGCCGGCGACGCGGTCGAGCCGCTCGCGCCAGCGGCGGTCCGTCTCGTCGTCGGGCGCGGTGGCCGCGAGCGCCGCGGCGGCGGGCTCGGGGCGGACGACGGGCAGGGCGCCGTCGACGGGGACGAGCGGGTGGTCCACGACGTCGGCCGCGAAGAGGTTCACCGTCGCGAGGCCGCACGCGTACGGGAGCTCGGGGAGCGCGGCGGCGAGCGCGACGCCCGCGGCGATGCCCACGGACGACTCGAGCGCGGACGACACGACGACGGGGATCCCGACCTGGTCGGCGAGGTCGAGGCACGCGCGCACGCCGCCGAGGGGCTGGACCTTGAGGACGACGACGTCCGCCGCGTCGGCGCGGACCACGGCGAGCGGGTCCTCGGCGCGGCGGACCGACTCGTCCGCGGCCACGGGCACGGCCCTGTCGCCCGGCTGCCCGCGCCGGACGGCCGCCAGCCCGGCGACGTCCGCGCACGGCTGCTCGACGTACTCGAGCCCGCCGGCGGCCCGGTCGAGGAGCGGCAGGCGCCGCAGGGCCTCCTCGGCGTCCCACGCACCGTTGGCGTCGACCCGGACCCGCCCGCCCGGGCCGAGCGCGTCGCGCACGGCCTCGAGGCGCGCGACCTCCGCGGCCACGAGCTCGAGCGTCCCGTCGGGTCCGCGCTGGGCGACCTTGACCTTCGCGGTGCGGCACCCGCCGGACGCGGCGACGAGCTCGCGCGCACGGTCCGGCCCGACGGCGGGGACCGTGACGTTGACGGGCACGCGGTCGCGGACGGCGGCGGGCCAGCCCTGGTCGGCCGCCTCGCGGGCGGCCCGCAGCCAGGCGGACGACTCGGCGTCGTCGTAGTCCCAGAACGGCGAGAACTCCCCCCACCCCGCCTCCCCGCGCAGCAGCACGCCGTCGCGGGCGTCGAGCCCGCGGAACCGCGTGGTCAGAGGGGTCCGGTAGACGACGGTCTCGAGGCGGTCGGGCACGCCCTCCAGGCTAGGCCACCGCACGCTCCCCCACGTCGCCGGGCGTCGGCTCGCCGCTCAGGCGTTCACGAGCACCGCGACCACGAGCGCGACGATCACCGCGTTGAACGCGAACGCCACGACGGCGTGCGTCGTGACCATCCGGCGCGTCCCCGTGTCGAGCACGGTGACGTCGGCGGTGGAGAACGTGGTGCTCACGCCCGCCGCGAGGTACACGTAGTCGGCGAAGGCCCGCGGTCCCTGCCCCGGGAACGCGAACCCGCCGTCGCCCGCCGCGACGTCGCGCCGGGCGTAGTGCACGGAGTAGGAGACGAGGACCGTCACCCACGACACGACGATCACCGCGACGCCGAGCACCGTGATCGCGGGGACGGCGGCCCACGCGACCCCTTGGGCGAGCACGAACCCGACGAGCAGGGCCATGAGCGCGAACTGGACCGACCACGCCGCCGAGCCCCCGCCGAGGAGCCACGTGCCCACCCGGCCCCGGCCGTCGGGGTGCGCCGCGACGAGCGCCTGCTCGAGCGCGGGCCCGCGACGCCCGGCGAACGCCACGCACGTGAGCACGCAGTACAGCCCCGACAGCACCACCCACACGAGGAGGCCGGCCGCGACGGGCGCGGTGCCGTCGTCGAGCCCGAGCGGACGGACCGCGAGGACGACCGCGAGGGGTCCCAGCACGAGCGCGACGCCGGTCGACGTGAGCGAGCGGACGCTCTCCGGGACCAGGCGGTCGCGCAGGGCGGGTCGGGTGGACGCGGGTCGACGGCTCATGGCCCGCGAGGCTATCGCGACCGTCCGGCGCGGTGCCCGACCCGTCGTCGGCCGGTCGTCAGCTCGCGCGCGACCGGGCCACGAGCTCGCGGACGCGCTGCAGGGCGAGGTCGCGCACGTCGTGCCCCTCGCTCAGCGCGCTCACCGCGGCGCCGTCCACCACGGCGATGAGCAGCGCGGGCGGCACGCTCGCGAGCCCGCGCACCGCGAGGAGCTGGGCGACGGCGTCGTCGAGCCCCTGCCGGCCCTCGCCGTAGGCACGCGCGAGCGCGGGGTAGCGGCCCGCGCCCACGAGGTGCTCGTAGAAGCCGCGCAGCTCGCTCTCCCCGCCGGGCGGCAGGACCGCGTCGACGAGCACGTGCGCGTCCTCGCGCGCCTGGTCCCCGCCCCGCGCGGCCCGCTCGGCGGCTCCTCGCGCGTGGTCCGCCCACCCGGAGACGACGACCTCGCCGGCCGCCCCGATGAGGTCGTCGAGCCCGGTGAAGTAGTACGTCGTGGCGGCGAGCGGGACGTCGGCCCGGGACGCGACGGCGCGGTGGGTCACCGCGGCGGGGCCCTCCTGGAGGATGAGGTCCGCGGCGGCGCGGACGATCGCGTCGCGGCGCGCGACCCCGCGCGCCTGTCGACGCGGTGCGGGTCGCGGGTCGACGGTCTCGGTCGGCATCGGTGTCAGTGCCCTCCCCCGGAGAGGTTGAGCCCCACGACCCCCGCGACGATCAGCACGAGGGAGATCACCTTGAGGATCGTGACGGGCTCGTCGAACAGGACGACGGCGAGGATAGCGGTCAGCGAGGCACCGATCCCCACCCAGACACCGTAGGCCACGCCGACGGGCAGGGACTTCAGGGCGATGCTCAGGCCGACCATGCTCAGGACGAGCATGACGACGAACGCGACGCTCGGCCACAGCCGGGTGAAGCCGTGCGACGCCTTGAGGCTGAGAGCCCAGCCGGCCTCGAGCATGCCGGAGAGGATGAGGACGATCCATGCCATGGGGAGACTCCCTCGGGTCGGCGCACCGGGTGGCAGGGCCCGCCGTCGCGCGCAGAACTGGTACTAACGTACCAGTTACTCAGGACCCGTCAAGACCGCCGCCCGGAGCACGCGCGCGACGCGCTCGACGTCGCCGTCGCGCACGCGCGCGGTCCCGACCACCACCCCCGCCTCGTGGCGGTCCACCCCCGTCCCGCTCAGCGGCTCGGCGGGCACCCCCGCCGCGTGCAGCCCCGCGACCGCGGCGCGCTCGGCGGCCGGCCCGGGGAGCGGGACGACGAGATGGAGCCCGGCGGCGACCCCGCCCACCTCGACCCCGGGCAGGGCGTGCGCGAGCGCGTCGAGCAGCAGGCGCCGCCGCCGCTGGTACACGAGCCGGGCCCGGCGCAGGTGGCGCTGGTAGGCGCCCGAGCCGAGCAGCGCCGCGAGCGCCGCCTGCTCGGGCACGGACGTCCCGAGGTCCGCGTGCCGCTTCGCCTCCACCAGGGGCCCGACGACGCGCGGCGGCGCCACGACCCAGCCGAGCCGCAGCGCGGGCGAGAGGAGCTTGGACACGGAGCCGAGCAGCACGACGCGCTCCGGGTCCAGGGCCCGCACCGAGGCGACCGGCTCCCGGTCGTAGCGCAGCTCGGCGTCGTAGTCGTCCTCGAGCACGAGGCGGTCGCCCGCCGCGGCCCAGGCGACGAGGGCGCGCCGTCGCGCGGGGCCGAGCACGACCCCGCGCGGGAACTGGTGGGCGGGCGTCACGAGGACGGCGCGCGCGTCGTCGGGCAGCAGGTCCGCGCGCAGACCCTCCGTGTCCACCGGCACGCCGACGGTGTTCAGGCCGGCGTCGCGCAGCAGCTCGAGCGCCCCGCGCGACGACGGGTCCTCGACCGCCACGCGCACGGGCCCCGCCGGTCGCGCGCCCGCGACCCGCCCCGCGACGAGCAGCCGGGCGAGGAGGGAGAGCGCCTGCGCGACCCCGCTCACCACGACCACGTCCTCCGCCGCGACGTGGGCGCCGCGCGCTCGGCGCAGGTGGACCGCGAGCGCCTCGCGCAGCGCCGGCAGCCCCTGCGGGTCCGGGTAGCCCAGGTCGGCGTCGGCCAGTCCCCGCATCCCGTCGCGCACGGCGCGCGCCCACGCGGCGCGGGGGAAGAGCGCAGGGTCGGGCGTCCCGACGCTCGCCGGCCGCGCCGCCCCTGACGCCCGCCGGGGTCCGGGGTCCGCGCCGGGCACCGCACCGGCCGGGCCCGCCGCCGTCCCCGGACGGCCCGACGGCGGCGCGGGCAGCGCCGCGACGACCACCCCCGACCGGGGCCGGGACACGAGCAGCCCTTCGCCGACGAGCACGTCGACGGCGGTGGTCACGGTGCCGCGCGAGAGGCCGAGCACCGCCGCCGCGTCGCGGCTCGACGGGAGCACCGCGCCCGCCTCGAGGCGCCCGTCCACCACGGCCGCGCGCAGACCGGCCTGCAGCCACCGGCCGACGTCGCGCCCGGGGGGCGGGCCGAGGGCGAGCAGCAGCGCGTCGGGCTCGATCCGGGTCACCATCTGGCCCAGTGAACCAGGCAGGATCTGGACCTGCACCCTGGTCCAGGGGCGTCCCTACGGTCGACGCATGTCCCTCCTCGCACGTCCCTCTCGCCACGGCTCTCCGTCCGACGTCGTCGGTCGTGCGCCCGGCCGCCCCGGACCGGCGCGGTCCGGCGACCTGCGGTGCGCCGCCGGCATGGTGATCGTCGGCTCGTCGTTCGTCGCCTCCGCCGCCCTCGCCGACTTCCCGGTGCTCGGCGGGCAGGCCGCGCGCTACGCCGTCGCGGCGCTCGTCCTGCTCGCCGTGCTCGCCGCGCGCCGTGTGCCGTGGGTCCTGCCGTCGCCGCGCGCGCTGCTCCGCATCCTCGCGCTCGCCGCGACCGGGCTCGTGGGGTTCAGCGTCCTCGTCGTCGAGAGCGCGGGCCGCGCGGACCCGTCCCTCGTCGGGGCCGTCGTCGGCGCCTCGCCGGTCGTGCTCGCCGCGGCCGCCGCGCTGCGGGCGCGCCGCGTCGCGGTCCGGACCCTCGCGGCGGCGGTCGTGGTGACGGCCGGCGTCGTGGTCGTCGAGGGCGGCGGCTCCGGCGACCCCGTCGGCGTCGCGCTCGCGCTCGGCGCGCTCGCGTGCGAGGTGTGCTTCTCGCTGCTCGCCGTGCCGCTCCTGCCGACGCTCGGTGCGCTGCGCGTCTCCGCGTACGCGTGCGTCCTCGCCGTCCCGCAGCTCGCGCTGCTCGGCCTCGTCCGGCAGCAGGTCACGGGGCAGGCGTTCCTCGTCGTGCCCGACGCGGCCGAGCTCGCCGCGCTCGCGTACCTCGCCGTCGTCGTCACGGCCGTGGCGTTCCTCCTCTGGTACTCCGGGCTCGCCGCGATCGGCCCCGCGCGGGCCGGGCTGTTCGCGGGTCTCCTGCCCGTCACGGCGCTCGGGGCCTCGGTCGCCCTCGGGTTCGAGTCGCCCGACGCCCGCTCCGTCGTCGGGACCCTCGTCGTCGGGGCCGGGCTCGTCCTCGGCCTCGCGGCGACGTCGCGGCGTCCCGACGCGCCGGCGCCCGCACGCCGCGCCGAGGAGCCGGCCCCCGCACCGAGCGCGAGCCTCGCCCCGCAGCGGCTACCGTGACGGTCGTGACCAGCACCGACCCCACCCCCGCAGCCCCCGCCGACGGCCCCCGCCCGCACGCGCTCCCCCGCCAGGTGTCGGAGACGTTCGACCCGGGCGCGTGGCGCGACGTCGCCGGGTTCGAGGGACTGACCGACGTCACCTACCACCGGGGCGTGGAGCGCGACTCCGACGGCGCCGTCGTGCGCGACCTGCCCGTCGTGCGCGTCGCGTTCGACCGGCCCGAGGTGCGCAACGCGTTCCGCCCCCACACCGTGGACGAGCTGTACCGCGTGCTCGACCACGCGCGCATGACGTCCGACGTCGGGACGGTGCTCCTCACGGGCAACGGCCCGTCCCCCAAGGACGGCGGGTGGGCGTTCTGCTCCGGGGGCGACCAGCGGATCCGCGGGCGCTCCGGCTACCAGTACACGACCGCGCCCGACGGCGGCGGCGAGGTGCACACGCGCGACGCCGTCGACCCGGGGCGTGCGGGGCGCCTGCACATCCTCGAGGTGCAGCGGCTGATCCGGACGATGCCCAAGGTCGTGGTCGCGGTCGTCAACGGGTGGGCCGCAGGAGGCGGGCACTCGCTGCACGTCGTCGCCGACCTGTCGATCGCGAGCCGCGAGCACGCGCGGTTCAAGCAGACCGACGCGAACGTCGGGTCGTTCGACGGGGGCTACGGCTCGGCGTACCTGGCGCGGCAGGTGGGGCAGAAGCGGGCGCGGGAGATCTTCTTCCTCGCGCGGGAGTACTCGGCGCAGGACGCGTACGAGTGGGGCGCGGTGAACGAGGTCGCGGACCACGCCGACCTGGAGGCGCTCGCGATCGAGTACGCGCGCGTGATCGCGACGAAGTCGCCGCAGGCGATCCGGATGCTCAAGTTCGCGTTCAACCTCGCGGACGACGGGCTCATGGGCCAGCAGGTCTTCGCGGGCGAGGCTACGCGGCTGGCCTACCTCACGGACGAGGCCGTGGAGGGTCGCGACGCGTTCCTCGAGCGACGCGACCCGGACTGGGGCCGGTTCGGCTACGCGTTCTGACCCGCGGGTCAGGAGCCGCCGACGAAGCTCGTCAGCATCTCGATGAGACCGCGGCCGACGAACGCCGCGGCGACGGCGAGGCCGAACAGGAGCCCGACCGAGATCGCGACGGGCGCGGCCGAGCGGGCGACGCCGGGCTCGTCGTCGCGCGGCGTGCGCGGCGCGTAGGACGGCGGGAGCTGGCCCTCGGTCGGGCGCGGGGCGCCCTCGCCGGGGGTGCCGGGCTGGGACGGGTGGACGGGGTGCGGGACGACGGTTGCCATGACTCCACGGTGCCGCCCGGGACCCCGTCGGCGCGTCGGCCCCGCGGCTCGACCTGGACGTCCACCGGTCCCCCTCGGGGCGGAGCGGTCGTACGCCGTGGGGAGGACCCGGAGCCCGCCGCCGGGCGAGCGGGCCGTCAGGAGATCTCCCAGCTCCCCGACCCGACCGGCACGAGCTCGATCCACGAGGCCCCGGGCTCGAGCTCGACGGGCGCGCCGTCCGCCCCCGTGAGCACGAGCGGGGCGTCGACCGCCTCCTTGGACCAGGACACCGCCACCTGCTTGCCGCCGCTCGCGACGACCCCCTCGCCGGTCCCGACGAGCCTCGTCTCCGGGACGGGCACCCCCGCGGGATCCTTGAACGAGGTGTTCTCCATCGGCGCGGCGAGCAGCACGACGTTCGTGGCCGCGAGCCGCACCTCGTCCGACGACACGGCCGGGGTGTCGCCCTCGCTGCGCACGTACCGGCCCTCGTCGGCGCTCCACTCCCACACGGCGCGGCTCGCGTGCGTGAGCCGGACGTCGAGGCGCGCCGCGGACGCGCCTGCCGCGGTGGCCGTGCCGGACCCCGGCTCCCGGGCGAAGACGAGCTGGGCGGGCGGGGGCGACGTGCGGTCGCCGTCGGCCTGGGCCCAGAACTCCTCCGGGCTGCCGTACACGTTGTGCGGCGCCCGGCGCGCGCGCGTCGTGGTGAACCCGTCGTCGCCCTCGTCCATGACGACCGACTGGGTGCCCGCCGCACCGACGGCGTCGATGAACGGCTGCTGCCCACCGGTGTACGCGAGGATCCCGTGCAGCGGCCCGACGATCGCGGGGTCCATGGGCCGGACCGACCGGACGGGTCCCACGCGCTCGGGGACCTGCGAGTGGTAGACGGCGACGAAGCGCGTGATGCCGCCCTCGACGACCTCCTCCCACACGACGTCGGCCTGCTCGAGGCCCGTCTGCGGACGCGCCTGGGGCGCGTTCTCGATCTTCACCGCGAGCGCCGGCCGGTCGGCAACCTCCTCGGCCGCGACCCCGGTGAGCGGCCACACGAGCGGCACGTCCGGCTCCGGCGGCGTGCCCTTGTCCGCGGACACGTCGGCGTCGACCGTCTCCGTCACCGGCGCGGCGGGCTCGCCGCCGCACCCCGCGAGCAGGACCGTCGCCGCGGCGAGCGCGGCGACCAGCCCCGCCCGGAGCGTGCCGGCCCCTCGTCCCGTCCTCGTCATCCTCGACCTTCCCGTCGGCCCAGGACCGGTCCTGGGGCAGCCCCTGCGACGGACGTGCGTCTCCGGGCCACCCTACGGCCCGGCCTACGCTGATCCGGTGAACCGCGCCGTCGTCCCCGCCGATCTCGACACCCTGGTCGCGGCGGTCGGCGCCGCCCTGGACGGCGAGGGCGCCCCGGTGGCGCCCGTCCCGCTGCTCGACCGTCCCGGGCGCGCCGACGTCCCACCGGGCGCCGCGCTCGTCCTGCGCACGTCGGGCTCGACGGGCGCGCCGCGCGAGGTCGTGCTGTCCGCGACCGCGCTGCGGGCCTCGGGCGCGGCGACGCACGAGCGGCTGGGCGGCCCGGGCCACTGGCTCCTCACGCTCCCCCCGACGCACGTGGCGGGCGTCCAGGTCGTCGCCCGCGCCCACGCGGCCGGGCGAGGCCTCACGGTCGCGCCACCGGACGAGCCCTTCACCCCCGCCGGCTTCGCGGCGCTCGTCGGCCGCACCCCGCCCACGGAGCGCCGGTACGTCTCGCTCGTCCCGACGCAGCTCCACCGCCTCCTCGTCGCGGCCGACGCGGGCTCCGACGGCGGCACGGCGGGCCTCGACGCGCTCTGCGCCCTCGACGCGGTCCTGCTGGGCGGTGCCGCGACGCCTCCCACCCTGCTGCGCCGCGCGCGGGCGGCGGGCGCGCGCGTCGTCACGACCTACGGCATGACGGAGACGAGCGGCGGGTGCGTGTACGACGGCGTCCCGCTCGCGGGCGTGCGCGTGCGGCTCGGCGCGGGCCAGGAGGGGACGGACGCGTCGGGAGGGGCCGCGGGCGTCGTCGAGCTCGCCGGGCCCGTCCTCGCGGACGGCTACCTCGGTGACCCCGGCGCGACCGGGCACGCGTTCCGGACCGACGACGACGGCACGCGCTGGTTCCGCACGAGCGACCTCGGTCGGCTCGACGGGCCTCCGGACGACCCGACGCTCACCGTGCTCGGCCGGGCCGACGACGTCGTGGTCTCGGGCGGCGTCAACGTCGCCCCGGCCGCGGTCGAGGCCCTCGTCGCCGAGGTCGAGGGCGTGGGCGAGGCGTGCGTCGTCGGCGTGCCGCACCCGGAGTGGGGGCAGGAGGTCGTCGCGGTCGTCACGACGGCGGGGCGTCCACCCGCCCCGTGGACCGCCGACGGCGCCCACCCCGACGGCGGCGTAGCGGACGCCCCGACGTCGCTCCTCGCGGCGGTCCGGAACCACGTCGCAGATAGGCTGGAGCGTGCGGCGGCACCGCGTCGCGTGCTCGTCGTCGGGGAGCTCCCGCGCCGCGGGCCCGGCAAGGTGGACCGCGCCGCGGTGGCGCGGCTCGCCGTCGGGCACCTCCAGGTCCCCCCTGGGTGAGCCCGCCCGCGGTCCCACCACCCTGCACGACCCGCACGACCGAGACGGAGCACCATGGCCAGCACCACCGAGTGGGTCGCGGGCGCGCGCCCGCGCACCCTCCCCGCCGCCGCGACGCCCGTCATCGTCGGGTCCGGCGCCGCGGCCCAGGTGGACGGCTTCGCCTTCTGGCCCGCGCTGCTCGCCCTCGGCGTCGCGCTCGCGCTCCAGGTGGGCGTGAACTACGCGAACGACTACTCCGACGGCGTGCGGGGGACCGACCTCGACCGCGTCGGCCCCATGCGGCTCACCGCGACCGGCGCCGCGCGACCCGGTCAGGTGCGCGCCGCGGCGTTCGGCGCGTTCGGCGTCGCCGCCGTGCTCGGGCTCGTGCTCTGCGCGGTGACCGGCCACTGGTGGCTGGTCGCCGTCGGCGCCCTCGCGATCCTCGCGGGCTGGTACTACACGGGCGGGCGCAACCCCTACGGCTACCGGGGTCTCGGCGAGGTCGGGGTGTTCGTGTTCTTCGGGCTCGTGGCCACGCTCGGCACCACGTACACGCAGGCGGGCGTCGTGACGTGGCCGTCGGCCGTCGGCGCAGTCGCGGTGGGCCTGCTCGCGTGCGCGATCCTCATGGTGAACAACATCCGCGACATCCCCACCGACGTCGTCGCGGGCAAGCGGACGCTCGCGGTGCGGCTCGGCGACTTCCGTGCCCGCCGGGCCTACGTCGCGATGATCTGGTTCCCGCTGCTGCTGGCGGTCGTGTGCGCGTTCGCGGCGCCCTGGTCGCTCGCCGTCCTGCTGCTCCTGCTGCCCGCGGTGCTGCTCACGGTCCCGGTGATCGCGGGGGCACGCGGGCCGCTCCTCGTGCCCGTGCTCGCCGGGACCGGGCTGTTCGAGCTCGCGTACGGCGTGCTGCTGGGGGTCGGGCTGGCGCTCTGAGCGCCGTCGGTCCTGCGCCGGGGTGCAGCGGCAGGGCTCAGCGGGCCGACGACGCCCCGGGCTGCTCGGTCGGCGTCGTGTCCGCACCTCTCGAGGCGGCGTCCTCCTGCGCGTCGAGGGCCGCGTCCTCGGCCGCCGCGTCGTCCTCGATCTCGCGCGAGAACCGCTCGCCCGTCCGGGCGCGGTGCTCGGCCCGCTCGGCGAGGTAGCGCGACGCCGCCTCACGGGGCGTGCGCAGCGTCAGGTAGGACAGCATGAGCGCGACGACCGCGGCGACCAGGACGAGCAGCCAGCCCCGGAGGCCGGCGAACCAGAGGACGCCCAGCGCGACCGCGAAGAGGAGCAGACGCAGGACGGAGTAGATCACGACAGGCACGACTCCAGGGTACGGCCCGTAGGCTGGAGCCATGCTTCGCGTGCTGCTCCCCCTCCTCGCCGTCGGCCTCGCGGTCTACGCGCTCGTCGACCTCGCCTCGAGCGACGAGGAGGAGCGCGGCGGCATCCCGAAGGGGCTGTGGATCGTCCTCATCATCCTGCTGCCGTTCCTCGGCCCGGTCGCCTGGATCCTCGTCAAGCGCTCCGCGTCGCGGTCCGGCTCGCGGTACGCGGCCGGTCGGCCGTCGGGCGGTGCGTCGAACGGCGGCACGCGCCGCCGTCGCAACGCCCCCGTCGCGCCCGACGACGACCCCGAGTTCCTCTGGCGGCTCGAGCAGCAGCAGCGCCGCCAGGCGCGGGACGAGGCGCCCTCGCCCGCGACGGACGACGCTCCCCCGACGGCCGGGGGCACGACGGAGGACGACCGCACCGAGGACGACGGCGACGCGCACCGTCCCGGCGCGAGCAACGGGTCCGACGACGGCGACGACACCGCCCGCTGACCGACCCACCGCAGTGAGGTCGAGCGCGGTGTCGGACCGGGTCAGTCGCCCGGGTTGAGGCCCGAGTACGAGTGCTTGCCGTTGAACAGCAGGTTCACGCCCGTGAAGTTGAAGAGCACGCACGCGTAGCCGACGATCACGAAGTACGCCGCCCGGCGGCCGGACCAGCCGCGGGTCGTGCGGGCGTGCAGGTACGCCGCGTACACGATCCAGACGACGAAGCTCCAGACCTCCTTGGGGTCCCAGCCCCAGTAGCGGCCCCAGGCGTGCTCCGCCCAGATCGCGCCGCCGATGATGGTGAACGTCCACAGCACGAACGCGACCGCGTTGAGGCGGAAGCTGAGCGCCTCGAGCTGGAGCGGGCCCGGCGTCGAGTCGAGCCAGCGCCAGCCGCGCGCGCCGAGGAAGGCGTTCCCGGAGTCGCGCGAGTCGCGCAGGAGCTGGAGCACCGACGTGACGAACGCGACGGTGAAGATGCCCGTCGCGATGATCGCGACGCCCACGTGGATGACGAGCCAGTAGGACTGGAGCGCGGGCTGCACGCCGGTCGCGGCGACGAAGAACGCGTTCTGCGCGAGCACGAGGAACAGAACCGCGAGGCCCGTGACGAACGACCCGAGGAAGCGCACGTCCCGCTTGAGCGACACGGCCAGGAACACCGCGAGCGCGACGAACGCGCCGACGAGCGTGAACTCGTACATGTTGGCCCACGGCGTGCGGCCGGCAGCGATCCCGCGCGTGACGATCGCGACGAGCAGCAGCGCCGTCCCGAGCCACGTCAGCGAGATCCCGATGTTGGCGGCCTTGCGCGACGGCTCGGGCGCGGCGACGGGTGCGGCGTCGACGACGTCCGGCGTGCCCGGGCCGTACGGCGAGACGGACGCGCCCGCGCCCGCGAGCACCTCCGCGCCGGGCGCCTTCGCGTCGGCCCGTGCCTCGGCCCGCTCGTCGTCCGCGCGGCCCGCGAGCCGCGCGAGGTCGATCGCGAACGCGACGAGCGCGACGGTCAGGGCAGTCGCAGCGGCCCAGACGAGGTCCTGGCTCAGCTCGGCTACGGTCATCGGTCAGCCTTTCGTGCGCGGTCGCGCGGTCGGGTCCTGTGCGGGACGCGCGGTGGAGCGGGTGCGGTCGGCCGGTGCGCGTCCCGACGACGTGGTGAGGTCACCCTCACCCGATGGTGCCACGCCCGGGAGCGCGGCGAGAAGCGAGTCCACCTCGCCCTGGAGCCCGGCGTCGTCCCCGCGGGCGAGACCCGCGACGGCGACGACGGTGCGCTCGCGCGGGCCGTCGTCCCCGTCACCGGGGACCTCCTCGCGCCACGCGCGCACCCACACGCGGCGGCGCGGGGTGAACAGCGAGACGGCGAGCCCCGTGAGCGCGCCGAGCGCGAACACGAGCACCCACGTGAGCGACGGGTCGTGGCGCAGGTCGAGCGCGACGTAGCGCGGCAGCGAGTCGAACGTGATCGTGCCGAGGCCGTCGGGCAGGTCGACCGTCTCGCCCGGGGCGACGAGCAGCTTCACGCGCTCGCCGTCCGCGTCGACCGACGGCGTGAGGTCGTCCGTGTCGAGGCGGTAGACGTTCTGCGGCAGGCCCTCGTCGAGACCGAGGTCGCCCCGGTAGACCTCGAGCACGAGGAGCGGGTTGATCGGCTGCGGGTACACCGACTCCGCGGTCTCGCCGTCCTCGCTGAGCTGGGCCGTCGGCAGGAAGTACCCGACGAGCCCGATCTGGTCGAGGCCGGACGACACGTCGGGCACCTTGATGACGCCGCGCGAGGTGTACATCGTGTCCTCGGGCAGGAACGGCACGCGGCCCGAGAACGCCACCTCGCCGTCGGCGTCGTGCACCGTGACCTCGGGCGCGAACCCGTTGCCCTGGAGGTAGATCTTGGCGCCGCCGGCGGTGAGCGGGTGGTTGACCTTGATGGTCTCCTCGTGGGACTCGCCGTCGGGGTCGCGCACGGTGACCGTCGCCGTGAAGTCGCGCGATTGCGCGAACGCGACCGCGTCCTGGGCGAACTCCGACTCGAACGCGTCGAGCGTCATCGAGAACGGCACGAGCGACGACGGCCGGAACCACGCGCCGTTCTCGAACGTGTCGTAGTCGACGACCGCGTTGGCGAACCCGCGGCCCTCGGTGACGATCGCCTGGCCGCGGTAGTGCAGGAGCTGGCCCGTCGCGACGGCGACGAGGAGACCGACGAGCGACAGGTGGAACAGCAGGTTGCCCGTCTCGCGCACGTAGCCCCGCTCGGCGGACACCGTGCGCGCGGCGGGTCGCGCCGCGGCGCGACCGCGCGCGGGGGCGGCCTCCTCGGCGCCCGTGTCGACGCGGAACGTCGGCAGCCGGCGCAGGCGGCCGCGCAGGTGGCTGCTCGCCGCCGCGACGACCTCGTCCGGCGAGGCGTCGGTGACGGCGCGCGCCTGCGCGGGGAAGCGGTCGAAGCGCCGCGGCGTGCGCGGGGGCCGCGTGCGCAGCGCCTGCCAGTGCGCCTTCGTGCGCGGCAGGATGCAGCCGACGAGCGAGACGAACAGCAGGATGTAGATCGCGGAGAACCACACCGAGGCGTAGACGTCGAAGAAGCCGAGCCGGTCGAGCCACTCCCCCGTCGTCGGGTTCTCCTGCAGGTACCGCAGCACGGCCGCCGGGTCCTGGGGGCGCTGCGGCAGGACGGAGCCGGGCACCGCTGCGACCGCGAGCAGCATGAGGAGCATGAGCGCGACGCGCATGCTCGTGAGCTGCCGCCACGTCCAGCGCAGCGTGCCGCGCCACCCGAGCCTCGGGAGCGCCGGGCCGCCGTCGCCTCCCGCGCCGCCCCCGCCACCCGACGGCGTCCGGTCACCCGGGCCGTCGCCCGCGGAGAACGCGTCGTCGATGCCCTCGGGGCGGTAGCCCGTCGGCGTCGGACGCTCTTCTGATCTCTCGGCCTGGCCGGTCCGCTCGGTCATCTCACACCACCGTCACGTAGCCGTCGATCCAGCCCTGCATGGTCGTCGTCCACGTCGTCCACAGGCCCGTGACCAGCGCGAGGCCGATGAGCACGAGCAGCCCGCCGCCGATCCGCATGATCGCGAGGCGGTGCCGGCGCAGGAAGCCGAGCATGCGCTGCGAGCTCTGGAGCCCGAGCGCGATGAGCAGGAACGGCACGCCGAGACCGAGGCAGTAGGCGACCCCGAGGACCGCGCCACGGCCCGCCGAGGCCTCGTTCAGCGACAGCGACTGCACGGCGACGAGCGTCGGACCGAGGCACGGCGTCCAGCCGAGCCCGAACACGATGCCGAGCAGCGGCGCTCCCCACAGCCCCGCCTGAGGGCTCAGGTGCAGGCGCCGCTCGCGCTGGAGGAACGGGACCGCCCCCATGAAGGCGAGCCCCATGAGGATGACGACCACGCCCAGGACGCGCGTGATGACGTCCTCCCACCGGACCAGGTGCACGCCGATCGCGCCGGCGGCGACCATCAGCGCGACGAACACGAGCGTGAAGCCGGCGACGAAGAGCCCGACGCCCGCGAGGACGCGGCCGCGGCTCGGCGCCGCGACCCGCGTGGCCGTCGTCGTCCCTCCGGACGCGCCACGCCCGCTCCCGGCGTTCGCCGCGGCCATGCCCGAGACGTACCCGACGTAGCCGGGCACGAGCGGCAGCACGCACGGCGAGGCGAAGGAGACGAGCCCCGCCAGGATCGCCACCGGGACCGCCAGCAGCATCGACCCGCTCCAGACCGTCGCGGCGAACGTGTCGCCGACGCTCGTCGCGGCGGCGGGGAGCGCGGTGGCCGGGACGGTGGCGGCGAGGGACGCGAGGGTGACCACGGTCAGCCGGCCGCCTCGTCCTCGGCGAGCACGTCGTCGACGAGCGCGTTCAGGGTCGAGCCCTCGGCGAGCCCGATGACGCGTGCCGCGACGCGGCCCTCGCGGTCGAGCACGACCGTCGACGGGACCGCCTGGAGCGGCACCGTGCCGGAGAGCGCCGCGACGACCTCCCCGCTGCGGTCGTCGATCGACGGGTACGGCACCTCGAACCGGCGCTGGAACGCCTGCGCGGCCCCGGCCTCGTCCGTCGTGTTGATGCCGAGCACCTGCACGCCGTCGTCGGCGCGGTCGTTCGCGAGGGCCACGAGGTCGGGCGCCTCGGCGCGGCACGGCGCGCACGCGGCGTACCAGGTGTTGAGCACGACGACGTCGCCCAGCCAGGCGCTCGTGTCGACCGGCTCGCCCTCGTAGTCGGTGCCGGTGAGCGCGACGACGTCGCCCCGCTCGCCCGCGTCCCAGGTGCGGACCGAGCCGTCGCCGGAGACGTAGCCCTGCCCCACGACGTCCGTCGTCGCGCCGGAGTCCTGGGCGCACGCCGCGAGGCCGAGCGTCGCGGCGAGCACGACGCCCGCGGTCAGCACGCGGCGGACGGGCGGGAGGGCGCGCGCGGCACGCGCGCGCGAGCTGGCGGTCACAGCGGCATCACGGGAGGCACCCTGCCCGGGGTTCCTGGACGCCACCTGGGAGACGTGACCTCCGCCACTCCCGAACGGGACGGTTCGGGCGTCCGGACGGCGACGACTGCGCGAGACATGACCGACGTCACGCCCCCGCGACGGTCGCGGCGCCCGGGAGGAGGTCGGCGACCGGCTCGGAGTAGTGCAGGCCGACGAGGCGGTCGTCCTCGAAGTGCAGCGACGTGAGCGACGCGAGCGAGCACTGCCGCTTGCGCGGGTCGTGCCACAGGCGGCGGTTCTCGAAGCTCAGGCGCGTGAGCCACACGGGGAGCTGGTGGCTCACGAGGAGCGCCTCGTGGCCCGCGGCCTTGTCCCGGGCGTCGGCGACCGCGGCGCGCATGCGCGCGACCTGCTCGGTGTACGGCTCGCCCCAGGACGGCCGGAACGGGTTCCACAGGAAGCGCCAGTGCTGCGGGTGGCGCAGCGACCCGTCCCCGACGCCGAAGGTCATGCCCTCGAAGTGGTTCGCGGCCTCGATGAGCCGGTCGTCGGTGCCGAGCTCGAGCCCGAACGCCTCGGCGGCGGGCGTGGCCGTCTCCTGGGCGCGCTGGAGCGGCGACGCGACGACGACGGCGAGGTCCGCGCGGGGGCGGGACGCGCCGTCGGGCCCGGGCTCGCCCGCGAGGTGCGCGGCGACGCGGCGGGCCATCTCGTGGCCTCGCTCGGAGAGGTGGTAGCCGGGGATGCGGCCGTAGAGGACGCCGTCGGGGTTGTGGACCTCGCCGTGGCGCAGGAGGTGGACGATGGTGGAGACCATGCGCACCAGTGTCCCGCACTCCCGGCCCTGACCGGCACCCGCGGGCCGGCGGCTCCCGGAGCGACCCGGGTCAGGAGTCGCGGTCGGCCTTGCACGCCTCGGCGACGGCCGCCATCGCCTCGCCGAGCGCCCGGAACTGCTCCGGCGTGAGCACGTCGACCATGAACCGGCGCACGGCGGCCACGTGGGCCGGAGCCGACGCCACGAGGACGCGGTAGCCCTCGGTCGTCATCTCGCAGTTGACCCCGCGGCGGTCGCCCGTGCTCGCCGAGCGCCGGACCAGGCCGCGTGCCTCCATGCGCGCCACGGTGTGGGTCACGCGGCTGCGGGACCGGGCGAGCCCGTCGGCGAGGGCGGACATCCGCAGCGTGTGGTCCGGGCTCTCCGAGAGCCGCACCAGCAGCTCGTACTCGTTGAGCGACACGTCCGACCGCTCCTCGTGGTCGCGCCCCAGCGACTCGATGAAGCGCACGGTCCCGTCGAGGTAGGCGCGCCACAGGCGCTGCTGCTCGGCGTCGAGCCAGCGCGGCTCCTCGCTCGCGGCCGCGGTGGTCCCGCGGGCGGTCGTCGTCAGCTGGTGGTCGACGTCGTTGCTGGTCATGGGTCCTCGGGCGCTGGCGGACGGGGGCGGGTTCAGGGGTGGAACCTCGCCGAACATTGTTCCACCTCACCGGGAATAGACGGATCACCCCCTGCTGTTGATACGCTCGTGCGAAGTTGAACCTTCAACCAAGTTCGGTCCCCCGGGACCCTCGACCCCTTCAGGAGCACCCATGGCCACGCCGCTGCCCGCCGGGCTCAACGCCGGTACCTACGCCCTCGACTCGTCCCACTCGCAGGCGGCCTTCACGGTCCGCCACGCCGGCATCTCCAAGGTGCGCGGCACGCTCGCCATCACGGCCGGCACCATCACCGTGGGCGACGACCTCGAGTCGACCTCCGTGACCGCCGAGCTCGACGCCGCGTCCGTGAGCACGGGCGACGCGAACCGCGACAACCACCTGCGCAGCGCGGACTTCTGGGACGCCGAGAACAAGCCGACGTGGACCTTCGCGTCGACCAGCATCTCCGGCGACGGCGACGACTTCGTCGTGGCGGGCGACCTGACCATCAACGGCGTGACCAAGCCGGTCGAGCTCGAGACCGAGTTCGCGGGCACCGCGACCGACCCGTTCGGCAACGCGCGCGCCGGGTTCGAGGCGACCACGGAGATCTCCCGCAAGGAGTTCGGCCTCACCTGGAACGCCGCGCTCGAGACCGGCGGCGTGCTCGTGGGCGACAAGATCAAGATCGCCCTCGACGTCTCGGCCATCAAGCAGGCCTGACGACCGGCTCCCGGGACACTCTTCCCCGGTACCGTTCCCCGAAACACTGCACCCCCGGCAGGGGTGCCGCCCCGAGGGGCCGCGTGCGCGAGCACGCGGCCCCTCGTCGTTCAGCGGTCCTGCGCCTCGGCGAGCGCGCGCGCCTGGGAGTGGAACGCGAGGATCTGCAGCTCGCTGCCGACGTCCACGCCGCGCACGTCGACGTCCGCGGGCACCTGCAGCGCACGCGGCGCGAAGTTGAGGATCTCCCGCACGCCCGCCGCCACGACCCGGTCCGCGACGGACTGCGCGTGCGCCGCCGGCGTCGCGAGGACCACGATCGACACCTTCTCCCGCGCCACGACCTCCTCCAGCGCGTCGACGTGCTCGACGACGAGGCCCGCCGCCCGCGTGCCCACGACCTCCGGCGACGCGTCGAGGAGCGCCGCGACGTGGAAGCCCCGCTGCTCGTACCCCGAGTAGTTCGCGAGCGCGTGCCCCAGGTTGCCGATCCCGACGATCGCGATGCGGTGCTCGTCCACGAGCCCCAGCGCCTCGGTGATGTACTGCGCGAGCGAGTCCACGTCGTAGCCCACGCCGCGCGTGCCGAACGAGCCCAGGAACGACAGGTCCTTGCGGAGCTGCGCCGGACCGACGCCGGAGAGCTCGGCGAGCTCGACCGACGACGTCGTCGCGACGCCCCGCGCCACCAGGTCGCGCAGCGCCCGCAGGTAGGACGGGAGCCGCGCCACCGTCGCGCTCGGGATACCCGGCGCCGTCACCTCACCGACTACCTGCTCAGCCACCCGTCACCCCGTCGTCCTGGGACCGTCCTCGTCGACGGTCGCGCTCCACCGGGAGGAATCATCCCAGGTCCGCGCGCGCCGTCGAAATCCGACCCACCGCGCGGGCGAGCCGGCGGGCGTCCACGCGCCAGAACCCCTGCTGCACGCCGCCGACCGTCACGACCGGGACGTACTCGCCGTACTGCTCGCGCAGCGCCGGGTCCGCGTCCGGCGCGTCCACGTCCACCTCCGCCCACGCGACGCCCGCCTCGGCGCACACCGCCGCGACGACGGCGCGCGCGTCGTCGCACAGGTGGCACCCCGCTCGGCCGTAGAGGAGGACGGGAGGGGCCGGCGCGTCGGAGGTGCTCACGCCTCCCAGGGTACGAGGACGCGGCCCCGGGCCGAGCGCGGGACCGCCTAGAGTGGGGACATGGCGACGTCTTCCGGTCCGGGCCCCGTCCCGACCCCCGGGTCGACCGCCTCCGAGGCCGCGCCCGACGCCGGCCGCACACCCCCCGCACCCGCGCACCGCACCGCCGCGTTCTTCGACGTGGACAACACGATCATCCGCGGCGCGTCGTCGTTCCACCTCGCCCGCGCGCTCTACCAGCGGGAGTTCTTCTCGACGCTCGACATCGTGCGCTTCGCCGTGCACCAGGCGCGCTACCTCCTGTTCGGCGAGAACAAGCAGCAGATCGACCGCATCCGGTCCCGCGCGCTCGCCCTCATCGCGGGTCGCTCCGTCGCCGAGGTCACCGCGATCGGCGAGGAGGTCTACGACACCGTCCTCTCGCTGCGCATCTACCCCGGTACGCGCCGCCTGCTCGACGAGCACCTCGCCGCCGGTCACCAGGTGTGGCTCGTCTCCGCGACCCCCGTCGAGATCGGCGAGCTCATCGCGCGCCGCCTCGGCACGACCGGCGCCCTCGGCACCGTCGCCGAGCACGAGGACGGCTTCTACACCGGCCGCCTCGTGGGCGACATGATGCACGGCCGCGCCAAGGCCGCCGGGGTGCGCGCCCTGGCCGAGCGCGAGGACATCGACCTCGACGCGTCCTACGCCTACGGCGACTCGCTCAACGACGTGACGATGATGGAGGCCGTGGGGCACCCGTGCCCCATCAACCCCGACGCGCGGCTGCGCCGGCACGCGCAGGACGTCGGCTGGCCCATCCGCGAGTTCCGCGGCCGACGCCGTCGCGTCGCCCGCAGCAGCGTCCGCACCGCGAGCTGGGCCGGCGCCGCCTGGGCCGCCGCCCTCGTCCTGCGCTCCGTCCGCCGCGCCGTCGACCGCCGCATCTCGCGCCTCTGACCACCCCGCTCCCCCGAGCCGGCGCCCTCGCCCCCGCCCCCGCGAGAGAGAACCCTGGTCCCGCGAGGTAGAGGCCTGGTAGGCCAGGGCTCCACCTCGCGTGATCGTCCGAGACGCGTCGAGCCCGGTCCCTCGGGAGGGGCCGGGCTCGACGGCGGGTCGGCGCGTCAGGACGCGCGCGACGTCACTTCTTGTTGCGACGCTGGTGACGCGTCTTGCGAAGCAGCTTGCGGTGCTTCTTCTTGGCCATGCGCTTGCGGCGCTTCTTGATGACGGAGCCCATACGGTCCTCGCAATGCTCGAGCGGCGTGTCGGTCGGCGACCGGTCGACCGGCCGCGTGTGGTCCACGGTTGATCGGGGCGCCCGGCGACCACGAGGGCGCCGCGAGCCGACCAACACGAGAGAAATCCGCCCCCTAGACTACCCGCTCGCGCTCGTGCCCCGGTACGCCGCCCGGCGCGCGGACCTGCACGACGCCCCGGGCATCCCGGGGGACGACCGCCTCAGTCGAAGTGCGGGTCGAGGCCGAGCAGCGGGAAGACGGCGCGGCGCGTGGCCGCGACGGCGCGGTCGACGTCGTCGTCGGGGTCGTAGCCGCTGCTCCAGCGGCGCACGTCGACGGGCGGGCCGAAGGCGAGCGGGGCGTCGAACCCGGCGACCTCGGCGACGCGGGCGCGCCACTCCTCGGGCAGCGGCTCGCCCGCCGTCACCGGCCGGTGCACGACCTCCCCCACGACCGCCGTCCACACGAGCGGCACGACGCGCGCGATCGCGTACCCGCCGCCGCCGAGCGCGAGCCAGCGTCCGCCGGTGAGCTCGTGCGCGAGGTCGTGCACCTGGGCGAGCGCCGTGCGCTGGGCGTCGACGGAGACGTCGAGGTCGGAGAGCGGGTCCTCGCCGTGCGCGTCGCACCCGTGCTGGGTGACGAGGACCTCGGGCCGGAACGCCCGCAGCACCGGCGGCACGACGGCGTCGACGGCGCGCAGCCAGCGCGCGCCGTCCGTGCGGCGGGGCAGCCCGACGTTGACCGCCGTGCCCTCGGCGCCCGCGCCCCCGACGTCGGTCGGGTGCCCGGTACCGGGAAAGAGCGTCGTGCCGCTCTGGTGGACGGACACGGTGAGGACGCGCGGGTCGTCCCAGAACGCCTCCTCCACGCCGTCGCCGTGGTGGGCGTCGAGGTCGACGTACGCGACGCGCGCGACGCCGTCGTCCAGGAGGCGCCGGATCGCGACGGCCGCGTCGTTGTAGACGCAGAAGCCCGACGCCGCGCCCGCCTTCGCGTGGTGCATGCCCCCCGCGACGTTCACCGCGTGCCCGACGCGCCCCGCGGCGATCTCCCCCGCCGCCTCGTAGGAGCCCGCGACGATCCGGGCCGCGGCCTCGTGCATCCCCGGGAAGACCGGGTCGTCCTCGGTGCCGAGACCGCGGGCCGGGTCGGGGGTCCCGTGCTCCGACGCCGCGCGCACGGCCGCGACGTACGCCGGCTCGTGCACGAGGCCGAGGACGTCGTCGCTCGCGGGCTCCGGCCCGACGACGCGAGGCGCACCCTGAGGCGCACCGTCGCCGTCGAGCAGGCCCAGCGCGCGCACCAGGCCCATCGTCAGGTCGAGCCGGGCCGGGGACATGGGGTGCCCGGGACCGAAGTCGTACCCGAGGAGCTCGGGGCTCCACACGACGCAGGATCCGGGCGCCGCGGCGCTCCCCCGGGCGAGGGCGGGCGACGACGGGGGGTCGGTCGTGGGCATGGCTCACGGTAACGCCCGGCGCCGCGCCCCCGCCCCGACGGACCGGTCACCGGACCGCGGTGCGGCGCACGGAGGCCGGACGCGGCATGATGTCCCGGCGCCGGAGCGGCGACATGACGGGTCACCAGGCCCGTGGCAGAGTGACGCGAGTGGTGAGGGAGGCTCCATGCCGACGAGCATGACCGGGCGCCTGTTCAAGGGGCGGGAGATCGTCGACCGCCTCGCCCGGCAGTCGCCCGCACGCCTCGCCGTCACCGTGTTCGCCGCCGTCATCGCGGTCTTCACCGCGCTCCTCATGGCCCCCTGGGCGACCGCGAGCGGTCGCGCTGCCCCGTTCGTCGACGCCCTCTTCACCGCGACGTCCGCGGTGTGCGTCACGGGTCTGGTCGTCGTCCCGACGGGCACGTACTGGTCGACGTACGGGCAGGTCGTCATCCTGCTCGGCATCAAGATCGGCGGCCTCGGCGTCATGACGCTCGCGTCGATCCTCGGCATGGCCGTGTCGCGGCGCATCGGCCTCACGCAGAAGCTCCTCACCGCGTCCGAGACGAAGACGACGCGGCTCGGCGAGGTCGGCTCGCTCGTGCGGGTCGTCGTGATCACCTCGACGTCGCTCGAGCTCCTCATCGCGCTGCTCCTGCTGCCCCGGTTCATCGTGCTCGAGGAGACGTTCGGCGAGGCCGCGTGGCACGGCATCTTCTACGGCATCTCGGCCTTCAACAACGCCGGGTTCATCCCGACCGAGCAGGGCCTCGCGCCGTACGTCGGCGACTGGATGCTGTGCCTGCCGATCATCCTCGGCGTGTTCATCGGCTCCCTCGGCTTCCCCGTGATCCTCAACGTCATGCGCAACCGCAAGCGCGTGTCGAAGTGGAGCCTGCACACCAAGCTCACGCTCACGACGAGCGCGGCCCTCGTCGTGGTCGGCACGGTCCTGTTCGCGGCCGTCGAGTGGACGAACCAACGCACGCTCGGCCCGCTCGCGTTCGGGGAGAAGCTCCTCGCCTCGCTGTTCGCGGGCGTCATGCCCCGCTCGGGCGGCTTCTCCACCGTCGACACCGGCGGAATGCACGAGGCGAGCTGGCTCATCACCGACGCCCTCATGTTCGTGGGCGGCGGCTCCGCGTCGACCGCGGGCGGCATCAAGGTCACGACGCTCGCCGTCATGCTCATCGCGATCGTGTCCGAGGCGCGCGGCGACCGGGACATGGAGGCCTTCGGGCGCCGCATCCCCCGCGACACCCTGCGGCTCGCCGTCGCCGTGTCCTTCGTCGGTGCGACCGCGGTCCTGCTGGCGAGCCTGCTCCTGCTGGAGATCACGGGCGAGACGCTCGACGTCATCCTCTTCGAGACGATCTCCGCGTTCGCGACGGTCGGCCTCAGCACCGGCATCACGCCCAGCCTCCCGGATGCGGGCAAGTACGTGCTCGTCGGGCTCATGTTCGTCGGGCGCACCGGCACCATGACGTTCGCCGCCGCGCTCGCGCTGCGCGACCGTCGCCGCATCGTGCGCTACCCCGAGGAGCGCCCCATCATCGGGTGAGCGGACCGCCCGCCGCGGCGTACGCCGTCGGGCACCGCCACCGACCCACCCCGACCACACGAGAGGCCCCACCGTGACCGACCCCTTCTCCCGCGGCGCCGACCCGAGCGCCGGGCCGACGACCGGGAAGGACGCCCTGCCGGCGGACCCCGTCGCCCGGCGCATCGTCGAGCGCGGGCGCGCCGAGCGCTCCCGCCGCGACGAGGCGAAGGCGCCGCGCAAGGACGCCGGCGTGCTCGTCATCGGTCTCGGACGCTTCGGGACGGCCATCGCGGCCACGCTCGACCGCCTCGGCCAGGACGTGCTCGCCGTCGAGCGCGACCCCGAGCTCGTCGCCCAGTGGAGCGGGCAGCTCCCCCTCGTCGAGGCCGACGCGTCCAACCCCGTCGCCCTCGAGCAGCTCGGCGCGCGCGACTTCCCCGTCGCGGTCGTCGGCGTGGGCACGTCGCTCGAGGCGAGCGTGCTCATCACGGGCAACCTCGTCGACATGGGCACGCCCCAGATCTGGGCCAAGGCGATCTCCGCCGAGCACGGGCGCATCCTCCAGCGCATCGGCGCGCACCACGTCGTGTTCCCCGAGGCCGACGCCGGGTCCCGCGTCGCGCACCTGGTCTCCGGCAAGCTGCTCGACTACATCGAGGTCGAGGACGGCTTCACGATCGTCAAGATGCGCCCGCCCAAGGAGGTCCAGGGCTTCACGCTCGCGCAGTCCAAGGTCCGCGAGCGCTACGGCGTCACGGTCATCGGCGTGAAGTCTCCCGGCGAGGACTTCCTCTACGCGACCCCCGAGACCCGCATCAGCGCCAACGACCTCCTCATCGTCTCCGGCCACGCCGACCTCCTGGAGCGCTTCGCCGCCCGCCCCTGAGCCCCCGCGGCGCCGGGTCGGGCCGGGCTGCGGCCGCGCGGTCGCGTCCGCGCCAGGTCAGGGCTGCGGGCGGTGCAGGAGGAACACCCCGCGGTGGAGGGGACGGTCGAGGCGCTGGTCGTCGGTCGCGACGTACTCGTCGAGGACGGCGAGGATGCGCCGGTCGAGCTCGGCGACGTCGTCGTCGGAGAGGTGGAGGCCGAAGGTCGCGGCCGTCGAGACGGCGTCGGGACCCGCGGCGAGGGCGTCGTCGAGCGCGGCGGCGAAGGGTCCGAACCGGACGTCGGGCGCCGTGCCGCGCAGGGGGTCGTCGAGCCACCAGGTCGCACCGGTCGCGCGGTAGGGGCGTTCGAGCGCTCCCCCGGCGCCGGTGCGCACGTCGGCGGGCTCGAGCAGGCCGGCGCGGACGAGGAGCCGGACGTGGTGGAGGGCCGTGCCGGGGGCGACCCCGAGGTGGTCGGCGAGCTCCTTGTTGGTCATCTCGCGCGTGCCGCACTGCCGGACGATGCGCTGGCGCAGGGGGTGGGCGAGCGCCTTGGCCTCGAGCGCCGTGGGCGGACGCCGTCCGGGCACGGCGGGCGGCGTCGCACGCGTCGTCGCTGCTGGCTCCTGCGGCGTGGGCTCGGCGCTCATGGCACCCATCGTACGTCGATCGATCGAGATCCACCGATCGATTGGGATTTCTCGATCACTGTGCCATGCTGACGCCATGGCCCTCGCACCCCGCCGACGACGGACGGTCGGCACGCCCCTGGGCGGGCCGTTCCGGCGCCTCTGGACCGCGTCGACGGTCTCCAACCTCGCCGACGGCGTGCTCAAGGTCGCGCTACCGCTCGTCGCGGTCCGCTACACCGACTCGCCCGCTCTGGTCGCCGGGCTGACGTTCGCGCTCACGCTGCCCTGGCTCCTCTTCGCGCTCCCCGCCGGCGCGCTCGCCGACCGGCTCGACCGGCGCCACGCGATGATCGGCGCCAACGTGGCGCGCGCGCTGCTCGTCGTCGCGCTCGCCGCCGTCGCGCTCGTGCCCGACGCCGGCAGCATCGCCGTGCTCTACGTCGTCGCGTTCGGCGTGGGCGTCACGGAGACGCTCTACGACACCGCCGCGCAGTCGATCCTGCCGCAGGTCGTCCCGCGCACCGCGCTCCCCCGGGCGAACGGGCGCCTGTACGCGGCGGAGCTCACCGCGAACCAGTTCGTCGGGCCGCCGCTGGGCGGGCTGCTCGTCGCGGCGGGCGCGGCGGTGGCGTTCGGCCTCCCGGGCGCGCTGTGGGCGATCGCCGTCGGGCTGCTCGTCGGTCTGCCCGGCTCCTACCGCCCCGAGCGCACGACCCGCACGACGCTGCGGGCCGACATCGCCGAGGGCCTGCGCTTCCTGTGGCACGACCGGATCCTGCGCACGCTCGCCCTGATGGTCGGTGGCATCAACTTCGCGAGCAACGCCGCGTTCGCGATCTTCGTGCTCTACGCCGTCGGCCCCGACTCGCCCCTGGGGCTGTCCGAGCCCGCGTACGGCGTGCTGCTCACGACGACCGCCGTCGGCGCGTTCGCCGGGTCCTTCGTCGCGGAGCGCGTCGTCGCGCTCGTCGGCCGGGCGCGCTCCCTGGCGCTGACCGTGCTCAGCACCGTCGCGCTCGTGGGCGTCCCCGCGGTGACGACGGACGCGTGGGTCATCGGCGCCGTCTACGCCGTCGGCGGGGCGGGGATCGCCGTGTGGAACGTCGTCACCGTCTCGCTCCGGCAGCGGATCACGCCCGACGCGCTCCTCGGTCGCCTCAACTCGTGCTACCGGCTCGTGGCATGGGGGACGATGCCGCTGGGGGCGGCGGTCGGCGGCGCGCTCGGCGAGCTCTTCGGGCTGCGGAGCGTGTTCGTGGTCATGGCGGCGGTGTCGGCCGCGACGCTGCTGGGCATGCTCGTCGTCGACGACCGCGCGATGGACGCCGCGGAACGCGCCGCCGACGAGCGCGACGACCTCGGGCGCCGGGAGGACGAGCAGGCGGCGGACGTGGCCGCCGAGGAGTGAGCCTCGCCGCGGTCAGGCGGCGGACCGGCCCCGGTACGCCCGACGGCGCAGCGCGGCACCGGCCGCGACGGCCAGCCCCGCGAGCACGGCGGCCCCGACGAGCCCCGTGCCGGTCGTGGCGAGGCCGCCCGGGCGCGGGGAGGCGGACGTCCCGCCGCCGGTCGTGACGCCCGTGCCCGTGGACGGCGTGCCGCCGGGCTCCTGGGGCTCGCCCGGCGCGGCGAAGACGACGAACGGCTCGGACAGGACGTCGGCACCGCCACCGGGTGCGGAGAGGCGGATGTGGTGCTCGCCCGGTGCCGTCCCGGCGGGGATCGTCGTCACGAGCTCGAAGGCACCGTCGGCGTCGGTCGTGACCGTGCCGAGGAGCACGGGCTCGGTCTCGAGCCAGACCTCGTAGGTGGTGTGCGGCGCGAGGCCGGTGCCGCGCACCACGAGCTCGCCGCCGACGACGAACGGGCCCTCGCCCACGACGACGACGCGGGGCGCCGCGGGGACCTCCCGCTCGGTGATCTCGACGCTCACGCGCACGCCCTCGGCCGGGTCGGGGACGGCCGTGGTGAGCGCGGCGGCCGAGGCGGCGCCGGCGGGGACGACGAGGGAGCCGGCGATCACGAGGGCGGCGAGCAGCCTGCGGGTGGTCGTCACTGCGATGAACCTCTTCGTCCGGCCCGGGGCGGGCGCCGCTGGGTCCCCCCGAACCCGGCTGGACGAGCGTCCAGCCGCGATCATCTTGCCATCTTGGACGCCTGAACTGAACATCTGTCCAGGTTGTTCACCCGCTCGCCGCCGGCAGCACGAAGCTCGGCAGCACGAAGCTCGGCAGCACGAAGCTCGGCAGCACGAAGCTCGGCCCCCGCCGCTCCGAGGAGCGACGGGGGCCGAGCCGGACCCGGACGGTGCCGGCACACCACCCGGGGGTCTGTGGTCACCCACCGTGGCGAGGTAGAGGCGTGGTCACGGCGACGCCTCTACCTCGCGGTACCGGGGCTCTACCTCGCGGTACCAGGGCTCTACCTCGGCGTCAGCCGCAGTCGAGCGCGGCGAACGGCGCGTCCACCGTGGCGGTCACCTCCTGGGGGCCGTCGGGGCCGTCGACCGTGGCGGTCCCGGTGACGGTCGCGGTGCCCGCCGGGGCCGACGTCGCGCGCGTCGCGAACGACTGGTAGGCGTTCTTGCCGGGCGCCACGTCGGCGAACGCCTTCTCGCCGTACGGCGTCGAGAGCGACACCGACACCGGGACGTCCTCGCCGTTCGTGACGCGCACGGCGACGTACGCCTTGCCGGCGAGGCACCGCGGCGACACCTCGACCGCGAGGTCCAGCCCCGGCTCGCCGCCCAGCGCGGGCAGCACGACCTGCTGGCGCGTCTCCTCGTTGCCCGCCGCGTCGGTCGCGGCGAACTCGATCACCTGCGGCTCGTCGGTGAGCGCGCGCGTGAACGGCTCGGTGTACGTGCCCCAGAACGTGCCGGGGCCCTCCCACTGCACCTTGTCGACGCCCGATCCCGCGTCCGTGGCCGCGAGCGTGATCTCGACGCTGCTGCCGACCTCGCGCAGCGTCGCGACCGTCACCGGCGCGACCGTGTCCACGCGGAGCTCGCGCGAACCCGTGCCGACGTTCCCCGCCGCGTCGGTCGCGCGCGCCTCGACCGTGCGCACGCCGTCCTCGTCGACCGCGAACGGGCCGTCGTAGGGAGCCCACGCGCCGCCGTCGACCGAGACCTCGACCGCCGGGGCCGGGTCGCGGTTGTCGGACGCCACGACCGTGACGGTCGGGTGCTGGACGTACCAGCCCGACGTCGCCGGGCCGGGCTGCGCCGTGACGGTGACGGTCGGCGGCGTCGTGTCCTCGCCGGTGTCCGGCGCGACGACGAACACGACGGCCTCGGCCGGCACGTCCGTGCCCTCGACGTCCCCGGCGACGAAGAACAGGCCGTCGGGCTCGGCGTAGTCGGCCGGGTCCACGGCGCCCCAGGTCACCGGGATGCGGCTGTCCTTGGACGCGTCCTCGTACTCGGCCGTGACGGTGGCCGGGAGCGCCGGGGCGGTGCCCGCGAGCGTCACGACGCTCACGTTGTCCACCGCGGTGACGTCCCCCGGCGCGCCGTCGCGCACGTGCACCGTGCCGCTCACCGGCTCGACGAGCGCGTCCGACGTCCCGGTGACCTCGAACGCCCCCGCGACGGCGACGTCGTCGGCCGTCACGTCGTCCCAGTCCACGGAGACCGTCTCGACGCGACCGTCGGTGAAGATCGCGTCGATCTCGGCCGGGAGGTCGGGCAGGACGCCGACGTCCGTGGGGATGTGGACGGGCGAGTAGTCGATCGGCCCGTTGGGGTCGACCGGCTCCGGCTCCTCGACGCCGCCCGTGCCCCAGACCTCCCACTCGGACACCCCGACGGCCGAGTACGTCGTCGCCGTGGTCCCCCGCAGCGCGTCGAACGTCGCGCGCAGGCGCGTCGTCGTCACCGCGTCGAAGGTCGTCTCGTTGGTCGTGAGCCTCTCGGTCGGGTAGCCGCTCGGGTTCGGGACGTCGACGAACGCGCCGGCGTCCGCGTCCCAGTACTGGAGCGTCCACGACGCCGGGACCCGCACGTTGTCGCCGTTCGCGTCCGTGCCGTCGGACCAGAACCGGACGACGGAACGGTCCACGGTGACCGGCGCGGGCCACGAGTACTCGAGCCACTGCGTCGCGGGCCGGTCGCCGCTCCACGTCGCCCAGGTCGCGTCGTGCGCTCCCCCGGTGCTCACGCCCGCGCCGTCGTTCACGGCCTCGACCTTGTTCCACGACGCGGTGTAGCTCGCCTCGGGCGTGCCGAGCAGCGCCACGTTCGACGGCGCCTCGTCGGCCGCCGCCAGGACCTCGTCCCCGGTGCCCGAGGTCGCGGCCCACGCCCCGACGCCCGCACCCGTGAGGGCGAGGGCGAGGACGGTCGCGGTGGCGACCACGCGCCGTCGGGCCCGGGGTGTCCCCGGCTCGTGCCCGAGCGGGATGAGCACGGCCGAGCCCGCGCCCCGTGATGAGTCGGTGCGCGCGCTCATGCCAGCCTCGCCTTCCCCGCCGTGACCAGGACCTTCTGACCGTCGCGGCGGCTCAGGAGGCCGTCCGCGGTGAACTGCTCGACCGTGCGCTGGACCTTCTGGAGGAACGCGGCGCGGTCGGCGAAGCCGCCGTCGCCCCACACGACGTCGAGGAACGTCGTCCCGTTCGGCCGCGCGGCGTTGGCGACGCCGCTGTCGAGCCCTGCGAAGACCACGCGGGGCTCGGAGCGCTCGACGTACATGTGGTACTGCGTGTCGTCGCCCGACCACGCGGGCTCGAACGTGAGGTCCCCGAGGCGGAAGTACCCGTTCCCGAGATCGGTGAACGCGCCCTCGAGCGTGCCGTCGAGGCCCATGTGGGCGTAGAGCGACAGCTTGAGGTACTCGCGCGACGCGCTGCGCGCGAGCAGGACCGTCGGCCCGTTCTCGATGCTCTGGATCGCGGGGTTGTCGATCGTCGGCACGGCGCGGATGCTCAGCGGCATCGTCACCTCGACGACGTCGCCGGGCGACCACGAGCGCGACACGCTCACGTACGTCCCCGGCACGGCGTCGAGCTCCTGCTCCACGCCGTTGACCGTCACCGTGAAGCCCTTGCGCACCCAGCCGGGCACGCGCAGGCGCAGGTCGAGCGGCCCGGAGCCGTTCACCGTGAGGCGGGTCGCGCCGACCTTCGGGTACTGCGTCTCCTGGACGACCTCGAAGCCCTTCTCCTCCCACGTGAGGGTCGAGGCGAGGTAGAGGTTGACGTACAGCACCTCGCCGTCGACGGACCGGAAGTACACCGAGTCGCGGTACTTGACGTGGTTCTCGAGCCCGGTCCCGCCGCAGCACGTGCCGGTGTTGCCGTACTCGCGCCGCGTGCCCGGGTTGACGCCGTACATGTACGTCACGTCGGGGCTCGTCGTGGACTGCGTGTTCTTCTTCGAGCCGACGATGTGGTTGAGCAGCCCGCGCTCGTAGTACTCCATGTACTTCGGGTCGAGCGAGTGGAAGTACAGCAGGCGCGAGAGCTTGAGCATGTTGTACGTCCCGCACGTCTCGGCGTTGCGCGCGCCGATGTCGCCCGCGACGGTGTTCGGCGGTCCGAACAGCTCGCCCTCGCCGTGCCCGCCGTGCGCGTACGTGCGCCCGGGCACGACCATGCCCCAGAAGCCCTCGACCGCCTTGAGGTACCGCTCCTCGCCCGTGAGGTCGTAGACCTTGAGGTAGCCGGGGAACTGCGGGATGTGCTGGTTCGCGTGCTTGCCGTTGAGCGTGTCCGTGCCCGCGGCGCTCGCGTCGACGAGCGTGTTGAGGTCGAACAGCTTGGCCGTGGCGACGTACGTGTCGTCGCCCGTGATCGACGCGATGTCGGCGAGCACCTCGTTCATGCCGCCGTACTCGCCCGCGATGTAGATGCCCCACATCCGGTCGAGCTGCGCCTGCGGCAGCACCGACAGGCGGCTGTGCACCCACGCCGCCATGGACGACGCGAGCGCCAGCGCCTGGTCGTTCCCCGCGAGGCGGTAGGCCTCGAGCAGACCGGCCATGATCTTGTGGCACGTGTAGTACGGCGCCCAGATCTCGCCGTACGGCGCGTACTTCTCGAGCTGGCTGAACTGCCACTCGCCGTAGGCCGCGAGGAACCCGGGGTGGCTGAACCGCCCCATGGCCGCGAGCGCCGTCTGGACCTCGCCGAGGCCCTCGACGATCTGGTCCACCTTGTCGCGGAACACCGTCTCGCCCGTGCTCGCGTACGCGAGCGACACCATGGACAGGAAGTGCCCGCCGTAGTGGCCGCGCAGGAGGTTCGCGGTCTGGGTGTTCGCCCGGCCCGGGTAGTCGTCGGGTCCCCACGGCTGCTCGTTGGCGTGGCCGAAGCCCTCCCAGCCGCCGGGCGCGGACGCGCCCTGGGTGTCGAGCCCGGCGTTGCGCCGGAACACCGCGAGGACGCGGTCCACGGGGTACTCGCGCGCGAGGTGCAGGATCTGGTCCTGCGAGCGCGTCGCGACGCTCGGGGCGAGCGTCACGTCGGACATCGGGAACGGCTCGGCGGCCCAGCCGTCGAGGGTCACCGAGCGGTCGAGGGACCGCAGGAAGGCCCGGCTGACGGGCGGTCCGCTCGGGACCGTCAGTGCCGGGGCCGGCGGCGCGGCGAGGGCGCTGCCGCCGCCCGCGAGCGCGACGGCGCCGGTCGCCCCGGCGGCCAGCGCCCCGAGCCGCAGGACGGCCCGCCGCGAATAGCTGGAGTCGTGCACGTGCATGAGCTGTCGCTCCTTCTCACTCGTCGTCGAGTGGTGGAAGCGTCGTCGGCGGCAAGGAGGGAAACCCCGCGTCCGACGCTCGTGCTGGTTCTGCCCGGCCGCCGCGTCGCCGAGGGAGGGCTCTGGTCCGTCGAGGGAGAGGCGTGGTCGTGACCACGCCTCTCCTCGCGGTACCTCGCCTCTCCCTCGGCGGGGTGCGGCCTCGCGGGTGTCAGGCGCAGTCGAGCGCGTCGACCTGCGCCTCGCGCGTGGTCGTCACCTCCTTCCCGTCGAGGGTCGCGACGCCGGTCACCGTGACGGTCCCGGCCGGGACCGCCGTCGCGCGGGCGGCGAACGACTGGTAGGCGTTCTTGCCCGGCGCGACGTCGGCGACCGTCTTCTCGCCGTACGGCGTCGTGAGCGTCACGGTCACCGGGACGTCCTCGCCGTTCGTCGCGCGCACGGCGACGTACGCCTTGCCCGCGAGGCAGCGCGGCGTGACCTCGACCGCGAGGTCGAGCTCGGGCGCCGGCGGCTGCTCGCCGTAGGCCGCGAGGAGCGCGGCGTGCTCGGCGGCCGTGATCGGCAGGACGGTGCCGTGGCGGGGGCTGCTCGGCAGGTGGGCGTCGACGGACGTCCACACGCCCGAGTCGAGGTCGGTGGACTCGAGCGGCAGGTAGCCCTGGCCGCCGTGGTAGCTCGGCTGGTCGACGAAGAGGTACCACTTCTCCTCGGTGTTCGACTTGAAGACGGTCGGCCCCTCGCCCGCGGTGAGCGTGCCGCCCCACGGGTTGGGCTGGCCGTAGCCGATCTTCTCGGCGACGAGGTCCCAGTCGGTCGAGCGCAGGTCCGTCGACTTCTCGAGACGCGGGATCATGTACGCCTCGTCCTTGGTGAACCGGTAGTACGTGCCGTCGTGCTCGACGATCGACGAGTCGATCATCCCGAGGCCGTTGCCGCGCTTCTCGTCGATCCACACCTGCGGCTCGGAGAACGTCACGAAGTCGCGCGTCGTGGCGTACATCATGCGCTGGTAGGAGTCGGCGATGCGGCGGCCGTCGGTCGACGTCGTCGGGTAGAGCGCCGAGGCCCAGTAGACGATGTACTCGCCGCGCTGCGCGTCCCAGAACGCCTCGGGCGCCCACGTGTTGCCCGCGTACGCGCTCGACACCGTGACCATGCGCTGGTCGGACCAGTGCACGAGGTCGGTCGACTCCCAGATCATGAGGGCGCGCGACCCGCGCTCCTGCGCGTTGCCGAAGTTGTTGCCGCCGTAGATCCGCAGGTCGGTCGCGAGGAGGAAGAACCGGTCGCCCTCGGGCGAGCGGATGATGAACGGGTCGCGCAGGCCCTTCTCGCCGAGCGTCGACGTGAGCACGGGCTCGCCGTCGTTGAGCTCCACCCAGTCGAGCGGGTCGTTGCCGTTGCTCGCGCTGAAGTAGACCGACTCGCCGTCCGCGGTGCTCTCCCCCTCGAAGTACGGGAAGAAGTAGCCCTCGTAGTCGGCCGCGGCGGGCAGCGGGCGGACCGTCGCGTCGTAGGTGTGCGTCGCGGTCGCACCCTCCTTGGTCGCGGTCGCGGTGAGCCGCACGACGGCGGCCGGCTCGCCGTGGGCGGGCCGCGTCACCTCGCCCGTGGCCGAGACGGTCGCGGGGTCGGAGCTCTCCCACGTGAGGGCGGAGCCGTTGGCCCCGTCGGCGGGCAGCGTGAGGTTGCCGCGCACGTCGTCGAGGTGCGGCACGACGACGTGGCTCGCGTCCCACGCCACGGCCTCGGCGGGGGCGAGGTGGGCGAGCACGGTGACGTCGAACGTCGCGGTGCGGGCGACCGCGCCGCGCGTGACGAGCGCCGTGAGCGTCACCGTCGCGTCGTCCTCGCCGGCGGCGGGCCGGGTGACCTTCCCCGTGGCGCTGACGACGCCCGCGTCCGACGACGTCCACGTGACGATCGAGCCCTGCGCGCCCGTCGTGGGCAGCACGAGGTCGGTGGTGACGGCGCTCGTGTCGCCGAGGTCGAGCGCGGCGAGGTCGGCGTCGGCAGCCGCCGTCGAGGTCTCCGCCGCGAGCTCGCCCGCCTCGGCCGCCGTGAGCGCGCGGTCGTAGAGGCGGAAGTCGCGGACCTGGCCCTTGAGGTACCGGTCGCCGGAGTAGAGCGAGCGGCCGACGTAGTTCGCGGTCGTCTGCCCGCCCCCGATCTGGCCGGGGTCGGTCGTGACGTTCGTGGCCTGCTTGACCTGCACGCCGTCCTCGTAGAGCGTCGCGGTCGTGCCGGTGAGCGTGTACGTGAGGGTCTTCCAGACGCCGCGCTGGAGGTTGGAGCCCTTGGTCACCGTCTGCTCGGTCGACCAGTTCCCGGTGGCGATCGAGGTCCGGTAGGCGTTGCCCGTCGTGAACAGGTAGCCGTTGCCCGCGGTCCCGCTCGAGTTGCCGAGCCCGTAGACGAAGTACGGCGTCCCCTGGTCCTGGCTCACGAGCACGTCCAGGCTCACCGTGACGTCGGTGAGCCCGGTGAGCAGGTGGTCCGGCAGGTCGACGTAGTCGTCCGTGCCGTCGAGCGTCGTGCCGTCGGGGGTCGCCGTGCCGCCCACCAGGGTGGCCGGGCCGAACGTCGAGCCCTCGGCGAGGTTCGCCGTCGTGCCGCCGGTCGTGCTCGCGGCGTCGAGCGGGTACCACGCGACGAGCCCGTCGTCGGTGGGCCCCCCGACGTCTGCGGCCGCCGGTGCGGCGACCGCCGTGGCGAGCGTGGAGACGGCGAGCGCCCCCACGAGCCCGGCGGCGAGCGCCGAGCGTCCTCGGTGTGTGGAATTCATGTCGTCCTCTCCTCGTCGAGATGCAGGTTGTGCCGCGAGGGAGAGCCCGTGGTCGCGAGGTAGGGCTCCCCGAGCTCTACCTCGCGACCTGCGGCTCTACCTCGGCGGGGTCGTCAGCCGCAGGCGTGCGCGGCGTAGGCGACGTCGTACGTCGTCGTGGCCGGGGTGCCGTCGAGCGTCGCCGTGCCGGTGACGGTCACGGTGCCGGCCTCGACCGACGTCGCGCGCGTCGTGAACGACTGGTACGCGTTCGCGCCCGGGGCGACGCCCGCGAACGTCCTCGTGCCGTACGGGGTCGTGAGGGTGACGTGGGCGGGCACGTCGCCCGCGTTGGTCGCCCGCACCGCGACGTAGACCTTGCCCGCGAGGCACCGCGGCGTGGCCTCGACGGTCAGCTCGACCCGGGGCGCGGGGGTGACGTCGACCGGGTCCACGCTCTCGAGCGTCGGCACGACCTTCTGGATGAGGCCGTCCTCGCCGAACGTGAGGCGGTCGATCGTCGTCTCGCGGTGCGTCCCGTCGCCGCCGGGGATCGCGAACCGGTGGTACGCGATGTACCAGTCGTCCGTGCCCTCGACGTTGAGGATCGAGCTGTGCCCGGTCCCGAGGATGCCCTGCGAGGCGTCCTTCTCGAGGATCACGCCGCGGTACGTCCACGGTCCGTCGATGCTGTCCGACGTCGCGTAGCCGACCCGGTAGTTCTCCGAGCCCGTGTCGTCGATCGAGTACGTGAGGTGGTAGACGCCGTCCCGGTAGTTGAGGAACAGGCCCTCGCGGAAGTCGGTCAGACCGGGGATGCGCCGCAGCGTGTCCTGCTTGATCGACGTCATGTCGTCGTTCAGCTCGGCCATGACCGGGCCGTTCGACGGGCCGCCGTTGCCCCACAGGAGCCAGTACTTCCCGGTCTCCGGGTCGCGGAACGCGGCCGGGTCGATGGCCTGGCCGGACGTGACCGCCTCGCCGTTCGTGATCATCGCCGTCGGCTGCGCGGTGAACGGCCCTTCGGGGCTGTCGGCCACCGCGACGCCGATCGTCTTCCTGTTGTAGGTCGGGTTGTGGCCGGAGAAGTAGAACCAGTACTTCCCGTCCCGCTCGATGATCGTGGGCGCCCACGCGTTTCCGGTCGCCCACGGGACGTTCCCGTTCGCGCCGTCGAGCGTGAGGAACGGCTGCTCCGAGCGCTCCCACGTCACGAGGTCGGTGGACTTCCACACGTAGAAGTCCTTGCCGCCCCAGCCCGGCGTGCCGTCGGTCGTGGCGTAGAGGTAGAACGTGTCGCCGAACTGCGCGATGTTCGGGTCGGCGTACGTCCCCGGCAGCACGGGGCTGCCCATCTGCTTCGTCTGGACCGTCCACGTGCGCGACGACCCGTCCGGCCCGGTCACGGTGTACGCCACGGGCTGCGTGAGGTCCTGCACCGAGCCGTTGGCGGGCGTCACCGTCGCGCGCGGCGAGACCGTGAGGACCGGCGCGAGCGCGGAGACGTCCGTGCCCGGCTCGACGGCGAGCGTCACGGTCGAGCTTGCCCCGTCGACGATCGCGGGCACCTTGAGCGCGTCGAGCTCGGCACCCGTGACCGCCGTGTGGTCGGCCCCGACCTGGTAGACCTCGTCCGCCGTGAGCGCGCGGTCGTAGATCCGGAAGTCCCGCACCGAGCCCTTGAGGTAGCGGTCGCCCGAGTACAGCGAGCGGCCGATGTAGTTGGCGAGCGTCGAGCCGTTCCCGATGTCCTTCGGGTCGATCGTGACGCCCGTCTGGCGGCCCACCTCGACGCCGTCCTCGTAGAGCACGGCCGTCGTGCCGGACAGGGTGTACGTCAGGTGCTTCCACACCCCGCGCTGGAGGTTCGCGTTCTTGGTGACGGTCTGCTCGGTCGTCCAGTTCCCCGTCGCGATCGACGTGCGGTACGCGTTGCCCGTGGTGAAGAGGTACCCGTTGCCCGCCGTGCCGCTCGTGTTGCCGAGACCATAGACGAAGTACGGCGTCGCCTGGTCCGTCGCGACCTTGACGTCGAGCGCGACCGTGGCGTCGGTGAGTCCGGCGAGCAGGTGGTCGGGCAGGTCGACGTAGTCGTCCGTCCCGTCGAGCCGGACGCCCTCCCCGGTGCCGGAGAACGCCGCACCGTTGGTCAGCGTCGCCGGACCGAACGTCGACCCGGGCGCGGTGTTCGCCGCCGCCGTGCCGCTCGTCTCGTCGAACGCGTACCGCACGACGAGGCCCGGGATCTCCGTGGTCACCTCGACCGCCACGTACGCGGTGTGCGAGCCGTCGGCCGTGGTCGCCGTGACGAGCGCGTGGCCCTCGCCGACGCCCGTGACGACGCCGTCGGCCGAGACCGTGGCGACGTCCGCGTCGTCCGACGCCCACGTGATCGCGCGCGCCGTCGCGTTGGCGGGCGTGACGGTCGCGGTGAGCTGCCGCGTGCCGCCGACGCCCACCTCGAGCGACTCGGGGGTGACGCTCAGGCCCTCGACGGGGACGACGTCGTCGGTCACGGTGACGACCGCGCGGGCGCGGACGCTCACGCCGCCGCCGAGCGTGCCGGCGACCTCGAACGACCCCGCCTGCGCGTAGGACGCCGGGTCGACCGCGTCCCACGTGACGTCCACCGAGCCCGTGGACCCGTCGGCGAAGCGTGCCGTGACGCTCGCGGGCAGCACCGGCGCGGAGCCGGTCTGGACGGTCACGGCGACGTCCTCGACGGACTCGACGAACGCGTCGGGCTGGTAGGTCTTCAGCAGGCGGTCGTACTCGGCCTGCGTCACGGGGAGCACCGTGCCGTGGCGCGGGCGCGACGGCATCTCGTAGTCGGTGGACATGGTCCACTCGGCCGCGTCGAGCGAGGTCGACTCGAACGGCACGTAGCCGCGGCCGCCGAACTCGTCGATGAAGAGGTACCACTTCTCCTCGGTGTTCGACTTGAAGATCGTCGGGCCCTCGCCCTGGTTGATCCCGCCGCCGAGGGAGTTCGCCTTGCCGATGCAGTCGGTGATGAACTCGTAGTCCGTCGAGCGCAGCTCGGCCGCCTTCTCCGCGAGGATGAACTTGGAGCACGGCGTGGACGACGTGTTGTTCCGCTCGTCCTTGGTGAAGCGGTAGTACTGGCCGTCGTGCCGCGTCACGGTCGAGTCGATGACCGAGTAGCCCGGGTCGACCCACACCTGCGCCTCGCTGAACGTCACGAAGTCGCGCGTCGTGGCGTACATCATGCGGTTGTAGGTGTTGCCGGTGTGGTCCGGGTCGTCCTCCGCGTAGAGCTTCGAGGCCCAGAACACGACGTACGCGCCGATGGTCTCGTCGTAGTACGCCTCCGGCGCCCACGTGTTGCCGGCGGTGTCGGGCGAGACCTGCACGAGGCGCTGGTCGGTCCAGTTCACGAGGTCCGTGGACTCCCACACCATGATCGACTTCGAGCCCGTGCGCTGCGCCGCGTCCCAGCCGTTGCCGTCGTAGATCCGCAGGTCGGTCGCGATCTGGTAGAACTTGTCGCCCTCGGGCGAGCGGATGATGAACGGGTCCCGCAGGCCCTTCTCCCCCAGCTCGGACGTGAGGACGGGCTGGTTGTCGTTGAGGTTCTGGTACTTGAGCGGGTCGTTGCCCTGGCTGAGCCCGAAGTAGACCTGCTCGCCCGTGGCGGTGCCCTCGCCCACGAAGTAGGAGAAGAGGTAGCCCGCGAGGTCCTCCTGCTCGGGCAGCGCGGGGACGTGCGCCGCGAGCTCGCGCGTGGCGGTCGCCTCGCCCACGGTCACCGTCGCGGTGAGGGTCACGGTCTCCGCGTCCTCGCCGTGGGCCGGGCGCGTCACCTCGCCCGTCGGGGTGATCGTGCCCGACGACGACGCCCAGGCCACGCTCGCGCCGTGCAGCCCCGCGGTGGGCAGGGTCAGGTTGCCGCGCACGTCGTCGAGGTTCGTCACCTCGAGCGCGGCGGCCGCGGCGTCCGCCTTGGCCTGGTCGCCGTCGCCCGGCAGGACCGTGACGTCGAACGTCCGCGTCTCGGTCGCGCCGCGCAGAGCCAGCGTCGCGGTGAGCGTCGCGGTCGCGGGCTCGTCGCCCGCGGGGCGCGTGACCGCACCGCTCGCGGAGACGACCGCCTCGTCGGAGCTGGCCCAGGTCACCGCCGAGCCGCCGACGCCCTTCGCGGGGAGCGCGAGGTCGGTGACGACGGCGGTCGTGTCGCCGAGGTCGAGGGCCGCGGCGTCGGCCGCGACGGCGTGCTGCGCGCCGGTGGACGCGAGGTCGGCGACCTCCTGCGCGGTGAGCGCGCGGTCGTAGAGCCGGAAGTCCTTCATGCGGCCCTTGAAGAGGTTGTCGGCGGCGTAGGCCGACTTCCCGAGCGCGTTCGCGGTCGTCGTGCCGCCGCCGATCGCCCCGGGCGTGATGGTCACCGCGGTGTTCTGCCCGACCTGCGCGCCGTCCTCGTACAGCCGCGCGGTGCCACCGCCGAGCGTGTACGTGATCGTCTTCCAGACTCCGCGCTGCAGCGCGGCGGCGGGAGCCTTGGCGGTGTTCTGCTCGCGCCCCCACGCGAGGTCGGAGATCGACGCGCGGTAGTTCGCGTTGCCCGTCGAGAACAGGTAGCCGTTCCCGGACTGCGGGGTGCCGACCGCCGGGTTGCCGAGGGTGTAGAAGAAGTAGTTGCCGGTCAGCGACGCGTCGACCCACACGTCCGCGCTCACCGTCACGGCGTCGTAGCCGGCGAGGAGGTCGTCGGGCAGGTCGACGTGGTTCGACCCGCCGAACGTCAGGCCCTGGCCGGGCTGCCAGCCGCCGCCGGAGCCGGTGAGGGTCCCGTCCAGGCCGTTGCCGGAGGCGTCGTGCGCGACGGTGCCCGCGGTCTCGTCGAGCGGGAGCCAGAGCCGGAGCCCCTCCGCGCTCGGCTCGGCCGCAGCCGGGACCGGCGCGGGTGCCGCGGGCATCGGGCCGGCGGCCGCCGCGCCCACGGGCGCGAGCGGTGCCACCAGTGCGAGCCCGAGCAGCGCGGCGAGCGAGCGGCGTCGGCGTCGGGCGCGGGGCTCCGCGGGCGTCGGGGGTGGTTCGTGGCGTGAGGTCATCGGTGACTCCTCGTCGTCGTGCCCGGCGGCAGCGCCGGTCGCAGGTCCGTCGTCGGACGCGCGTGTGAACGCTAACATGTGAGCGCAAACATGACGAGGGTCCAGGGCGCTCTACGTCGTCGAAACCGATATCGAGTTTCCTGCGGCGCCCGGCTCCAGCGGCGGAGCGGGCCGGCGTCCGGGACGCCGACCCGCTCCCGGGGTCTCGGCGCGACGTGCGCGCCGTCCGTCCCGTCCTCAGCCCCCGCAGGCCAGCGCGTCGAACGCGGCCTCGTACGGCGTGCTCACGTCGGCGCCGTCGAGCACGGCCGTGCCCGTGACGGACGCGACCCCGGCCGCGAGCGACGTGGACCGGGCCGCGAACGACTGGTACGCGTTCGCGCCCGGCGCGACGTCCTCCACGACGCGCGTGCCGAACGGCGTGGCGAGCGTGACGTCGGCCGGGATGTCCCCGGAGTTCGTCGCACGCACCGCCACGTAGGCCTTGCCCGCGAGGCAGCGTGCGGACGCGGTCACGTCGAGCTCGACGGCCGGGCCGGCGGCGTCGGCCGCGAACTCCCACGTGTCCACCTCGACGAGGTCGGCGCCCGCGGAGCCGGCGAACGTGAAGTACACGTCGTGGACGCCGCTCACCCCCTCGAGGGCGGCGGTCACGTCCGCCCACTCGCCGACGGGGGTGTCGAGGTCGAGCGTCCCGACGACGGCACCCTCGCGGTCGTCGAGGCGCACCTCGACGGTGGCGCCCTCGACGAGCGGCTTGACGCGCGCCGTGACGCTCGCGGCACCGTCACCGAAGTCGACCGACGACAGCGCCGACCAGTCCCCGGCGTCGACGTCGCGGACGACGAGGTTCGGCGCCGCGTCCCCGAACTGCGCCGAGCCGCCGTCGACCTTCGCGGTGGCGAGGCCCTGCTGCCACGCGAACGTCTCGGCCTCGAGCACCTGGAACGGGTCGAGGTCCTTGACCTGGTCCACGCCCGCGTAGTCCCCGACGACCTGCTGGACCGTGCCGTCCGCGTTGAACGTCAGCTCCTGGATGTGCGGGCTGCGGTAGCCCTGCGTGGTGTTCCCGTTGATGCGCTTGTTGAGCGTCGGCGCGTGGTACGTGAAGTAGTACTTGCCGTCCAGCTCGAACACCGACTGGTGGTTGTTGCCGCCCGTGCCCGCGCCGAAGAACTGCGACTGGTTCGGGAACATCACGCCGGCGTACGTCTCCTTGGGGAACGACATCGGGTCGTCGGAGATCATGTAGCCGATCTGCCCGCCGCCCGGGTACCCCGGGAGCGTGGCCTGGTTGCCGCCGAAGTCGTTCCCGCCGAAGTGCGACGAGTACGACAGGTAGTACTTCCCGTCGCGCTCGAAGACCTGCGCCGCCTCGAACGCCACGGGCGCGTCCACGACGGCCGCGGTGCCCTGCGTCGAGACCATGTCGTCGCCGAGCTCGATGACGCGGATGTTCTTCGGGTTGTTGAACCGCTCCGCCGCGGGCATCGACGTCGACGCCGGGCCGCCGCCGAAGTAGAGGTACGCGCCCTCGTCGGTGACGAGCGGCGCCGGGTCGAACTTCCAGGCCACGGCCTCGGCGCCCGGGGTGCGCCCGTCGATGAGCGTGCTGTCGCGCTCGCTCGTCCACGGCCCGAGCGGCGAGGCGCCCGTGATGACGTTCGACGACCCGCCGCCGTTGGCGTAGTAGAGGAAGTACTTGTCGACGCCGTCGACGGTCTTCTTCGCCATGCCCGGTGCCCACGAGTTGTTCGTGAACGGCGCGACGCCCTGCGGTCCGGCGACCTGGATCTCGCCGTGGTCCGTCCAGTTCACGAGGTCCTCGGACGAGATGAGCGTGATCTGGTTGATGCTGCCGTAGTTGATCTGCGGCGAGACGCCCGTCACCGGGTCGGGCGCATAGCCCTGGGTGTCGTTCGTCATGTACATGTACACGCGCCCGTCCTCGACGAACCCGAACCCGTCGGCCCCGAACTTGTGGGAGATGAGCGGGTTGTGCTCGCCGGGCAGCTTGCCGAGGACCTCGATGGTCTTCGAGGGCGGCCCGGGCGGGGCCGCGCCGACGACGGAGACGTCGTCGAGCACGAAGTCCATGAGGTGCGTCGCCGGGTCGGCGGACGGGTTGCTCGTCCACGGCGTCTCGAAGAACAGCCGCGCCGTGCTGACGTTCTGGTCGGCCGGGATCGTGAACCGGCCGTCGAACGTCGCCCACTGGCCCTTGGTCGCGGTGACGCTCACCAGGTTCGTGTACGTCCCCCCGCCGTAGTGCATCGTGGCGAAGAACTGCTTGGTGGCCGGGGCCGCGGCGGCGTCGTACCGGATCTTCGCCGTGAGCTCGTACGTCTCGCCCGCGCGGACCTTGCCGCTGAGGTCCTGCATCGGACCGGAGCCGGTCGTCGCGCGCTCGGTGGTCAGGGCCGCGGCCTCGCCCGCGAACGCCTGGTCGGTGGTCGACAGCACGGCCTTGTCGGTCGCGTTGCCGTTGTTGACGAACCAGCCGGTCGTGCCGTCCTCGAAGCCGCCGTTGACGACCAGCTCCTCGTCCGCGGCGTACGACGGGAGCGCGGCGAGCGACGCCGAGAGCAGCGTCGCGAGCGCGGCCCCGGCGACGGCGCCGCGCAGGCGGCGTCGTCTGCGGTGGTGCGTGTCCATGGATCCTCCTCGATCGATGTGTGTCGTGCCTCGTCCGCGCGCCTCGCGCGGACGGTCGTGCCCGACGGCGGTGTCGCGCCGTCGTCGTGCGCCCTCCTCTCGTCCGGGACCGGCGGCCCGCCCGAGCGACCCGCCGGCGGGTCGGCGGCGGGTCGGCGGCGGGTCGGCGGCGGGTCAGCCGCCGTACGTGACCGTGCGGGTCGCGGTGGACCCGTCGGTCGAGCGGGTGACCGAGACCGTCACCTCGCCCGCCGGGGCGCTCGCGAGGCGGCTCGCGAAGGCCTGGTACGCGTGGCGGCCCGGCGCGACGTCGGCGAACGACCGGCTGCCGTACGGCGTGGTGACGACGACGTCGACGGGCACGTCCTCGTCGTTCGTCACGCGCACGGCGACGTAGTCCTTCCCGGCGAGCGCGCGCACGCTCGCCTCGGCCGTGAACGCGACCTCGGCGACGTCGGCCCGCACGAGCGACGCGACGGCGAGCGCGAGCGCCCGCGCGGGTGCGTCGGCCTCGTTCTGCGTCGACGGCGCGGTCGTGGCCCGCGCCGCCGCCAGCTCCTTCGCGACGGCGGACCACGACTCGGCCGTGTAGTGCGCCGGGTCGAGCCCCTCGGCCTCGGCGACGACGGCGTCGAGCGCCGTCCGGTCGGCGCCGCCGTCCGCGTCGAGCACGTCGCTCAGGAGGAAGTGGTCGAAGTCCACGTGGCCACCGGTCCGCTCCTTGGCGTAGGAGAAGAGGCCGAACCGGTACCCCATGAAGTGCGACAGGCTCCAGTCCATGACGAGCGGCCCCTGGCGGGCACCGAGCGGCTGCCAGGTGCGCCCGTCGAGGCTGTAGGAGTACTGCACCCAGAGCTGGCCGTTCGGCGAGGCGAAGTCCGCGTCCGCCTTGAGGTGGACGTCCGTGCGCTCGCCCAGCGGGACCTGCGACCCGGGGACGAACGACTCGACCGCCTCGCGGTCGATCGTGTCGGCGAACGGCTGGAGCCGGGTGACGAGACCGAGCGTGCGCTCGCCGTCGACCTGCTGGATCCCCGCGTACGCGAAGCTGCGCCCGTAGACGGCAAGCCCGGCGACGTCGCCGTCGAGCATGCCGGAGACGTCGAGCCTCGTCTGGGCCGACGACGTCGGGCCGAACGTGCGCTGCCCGAGGGTGTTGCGCGCCTCCTCGAGATACGTGAGGTCACGCCCCGGCGCCTTGGTGTACTCCGCCTCGCCGGTGACGACGTGCCCGTTGGTCAGGCGCAGCCAGCCCTCGCGCTCGGTGAGCGACCAGTACCGGTTGTCCGGCGCGTGGTTCCACTGCCACGCGAGGTCGAGGTCGGAGCCGTTGTACGACACCTCCTCGCGCGTGGGCGTCTCGACGTCCGGCGCGCGGCCCACGACGGACACGTCGTCGAGCAGGTACTCGACGCTCGACGACGGCGGCTGCGGGTTCGCCCACGGCGTCTCGACCGCGAGCTTGAACGTGCTCACGTCCGTGCTGGTCGGCACCGTGTAGGTGCCGCTGACCGTGGCCCACTCCCCGGGGGTCGCGTCCGCCCAGGCCAGGGTCTTCACACCCGCACCCCAGTCGCCGACCAGGTTGAAGCGGACCGTCGAGGGCCCCGTGGCGTACCGGACCCGGGCCGAGACCTCGTAGGTCACGCCCGCCTGGATCTTCCCGCCGAGCTGCTGGTTCGGGCCGGAGCCGTTGAGCGTCCGGCCCGCGACGCGCAGCGCGCCCGTTCCCGACGCGGCGCCGCTCGTCTCGCGCGTCAGCGTCGCCCCGAACTGCGCTGCCCAGGGCGCGGTCGTCGGGTCCTCGAACCCGGGGTTGGCGACGAGCTCGACGCCGAGCAGGGACTCGTCGTACGTGGGCGCGTCGGGGACCTCCCAGACGGTGTCGCTGAACGCGCGGTGCTCGGCGTCGTTCGCGAAGTCGTCGGAGGCGACGATGCTCTTCAGCCGCTCCCGCCGCTCCGTCGCCGCGTCCAGCACGATCGGCTTGGCGAACGTGTCGCCGACGCGGACGACGCCGTCGTCACCGAACGTGGGCCATCCGTCTTCCCACGTCGCGGGGATGAGCGCGGGGATGCGGCCGAGCGGGTAGGTGTCGCGGAAGAACATGCCCCACCACTCGTAGCCGCCCGCGCCGTCGGGCACCTCGACGAGCCCGCCCTGGGCGAAGCCGTCGGAGTTCAGCGCGCTGCGCGCCACGTACGGGTTCGATCCGTCGGCGGTCTCGTAGCGACCGAGGAGGTGCGGCGAGCGGAAGAGCACCTCCTGGCGGTTCTGGCCGCTGGGCCACGTGATGATCGCGACGTAGTACTCGCCGTCGATGTAGTGCACCTGGGCGCCCTCGAACAGCCCGCCGATGAACCGCTCGCCCGCGTAGTCCTCGGCACGGAAGATGTTCGGGAAGTCCGCCTCGATCGCGGTGAGGTCGTCGTTCAGCCGGACGGCGCTCGTCGCGCCCGAGCCGTAGAAGATGTACGGCGTCCCGCCGTCGGCCTCGTCGAAGAAGAGCGACGGGTCGTGGAACCCCCGGCCGAGCGCGGTGCGCTCCCACGCGCCGTGCTCGACGTCGTCCGTGCGGAAGAGGTAGGACCCGCCCAGGTCGTTGGTGTTGAAGACCACGTAGAACGTGCCGTCGTGGTAGCGCAACGACGACGCCCACTGACCGTTGCCGTAGCCGTTCTGCCCGTTGCGCAGCGAGGAGACGTCGCCCACGCCGAGCCGGTCGTAGACGTACCCGACGATCTCCCAGTTCACGAGGTCGAACGACTTCATGATCGGCGCGCCCGGCGCGAGGTGCATCGTGGTGCTGATCATGTAGTAGACGTCGCGACCCTCGTCGCTCTCGGCCGCGGGGACGCGTGCCACGGAGATGTCGGGGACGTCGCTGCCCAGCAGCGGGACACCGTACGTCCCGTCTCCGTGGTCGGTGGTCGTCAGCCCGGTGATCGTGCTCGTTCCTCCCGGTCCCTCGCTCGACTCGTCCGCCACCGCCGCGGACGTCGTGCTCGCGCCGAGCGCGAGCACTCCCGCCAGCGCCGCCGCGACGGCCGCCCTCACCTGCCTGCTCATCTCTCTCTCCTCCTCGTCGAGGTCATGGTCGATCGTGCGGAGAGCGGTATCGATACCGATATCGCTCTCGGGCCCGCCCGGCGCGGGCCACGGTCCGCCGGGGTGGTCGCGGGGCCGTGGCCCCGGGACCTCCCCGGCGGACTGCGTCGCTCCGTCGGCGGGACGGGCGTCAGCCGCAGGCGCGGGCGTCGAGAGGGACGTCGTACGCCGTGGTGACCTCGCGCGGGCCGTCGGGGCCGTCGAGCACCGCGGAGCCCGTGACGGTCACGGTGCCGGCGGGGACCGACACCGAGCGCGCGGCGAACGACTGGTACGCGTTCGCGCCCGGGGCGACGGCCGGGTAGGACCTCTCCCCGTACGGCGTCGCCAGGGTCACGTCCACCGGCGCGTCGCCCGTGTTCGTCGCCCGCACGGCCACGTAGACCTTGCCCGCGAGGCAGCGCGGGGAGACCTCGACGTCGAGCGGCACGACGGCCGCCGCCCCCGGCACGATCTCGACCCGGTAGGTCGTGGCCGTCCGGTGGTCCTGCGCGACGCCGACGACCTCCACGGTCCGCGCGCTCCCGTCCGCGGGGAGCGGCACGACGCGAGCCTGCGTGTCGTCGATCAGCACGCCGTCGACACGGACCAGGCCGCTCGGCACGTGCGGGTCCGCGTCGAGCACGACGCTCGTCGTGCCCTCGGGCACGGTGAGCGTGTAGTCCGTGACGGCCGGGTCGAACGCTGGCGCGAGCGCGCCGGTGTCGAACGCGAGCGCCGCGAGCCCGGGCGTCGCGTCGTAGGACGCCGCGCGGTCGACCCGGACGCCGAACACGCCTCCGGCCCAGCCGCCCGTCGCCTGGAAGCGCACCGTGACCACGGGGATGCGCTCGCCGTCCTCGTCGAGCACGTACTCGCCCGCGCTGTCGACCTTCCACCGCGTGTTCTCGCCGATCTCGAGGTACTTCGCGGGGAGCTGCGTCGTGTCGACGTAGAACCCCTGCTCGTCCTTGGTCGGGGCGTTCGCGACCGTGGTGATCGTCTTCAGCTTCTCGTCGTTCACGTACACGTCGAAGACGCGACCCTGGTCGCCCGAGTACAGCGTGACGCCCAGGTGGTTCGACGCCGAGGCCGGGTCGATCATCAGGTCGTAGCTGAACCAGCCCGTGCCGTTCGCGTGGCGGAACTGACGGCCGGAGAACGTCCCGACCGACGACCCGCTCTGCCGGAGGTTCTTCGCGTTCTCGAAGTTGTTGTTGTCGAAGCTCGTCAGGCTGTCGACGGTGCGGTCGGCGTCGCGCAGCGCTTCCTTGGCGCGCAGGATGCGCTCCTGCGACGCCGCGGAGTCCGGCTCGTCGAGGTTGAGGTAGAGCCCGTAGGTCACGTCCCAGTTGGTGTGGTGGGGCGTGAAGACGAGGTCGCCGCCGTCGGCGGTGTTCCGCAGCCGGAGCTGCACCCGGCCCTCGGCGTCGTCCGAGACGCGCACGAGGTTCTCGGCGATGCGCTCCTTCCACTCGTCGGCGCCCATGTTCGCCGCCGTGATGGTGGTCTGGGCGTCGGCGTCGCGCGTGGAGGAGCGGACGAGGATGCCCGTGCCCTGCCACGCGGGCTCGGGGACCTCGCCGAGGGTCGCGGAGAGGACGACCGGCCCGTACCGGAAGGCCACGAAGTACGGGTTGTCCGGGGTGTCGACGACGGACGCCGCCATCGGCATCGTGTACCGGACGACGTCGCCCGCGGCGACGGGCAGCACGACGTACCCGCGCGACACGACCGGCTCCACGGCGGCGCCGTTCACGTCCAGGCCAGGATCACCCGCGATCCACGACGGCACGCGCAGCCGCAGCGTCGCGTCCTCGGCGACCGCACCGCCGTCGAGCGCGTCGACGCGGAAGGTCACGGTGTCCTCGTTCGGCAGGTTCGCCTCCTGCGTGAGCCGCAGGTTCTGCTCGGCGTGCTCGACCGTCGAGGAGAAGTACATGTTCACCCACACCGAGCCCTGGCCGGTGAAGTAGATCGAGTCGCCGAGCTTGGAGAAGCTCTCCATGCCCGTGCCGGTGCAGCACCAGAACTCGGTGAACGGCAGGTTGTACACGCGGTGGTAGCCCGACGCCATGGGGTTGAAGTACGTCGTCGTCCCCGTCTCCGGGTTCTGCGACGCGAGGATCGTGTTGATGAACGTGTTCTCGTAGTAGTCCGCGTACCGCACGTCCTTGCTCAGCGTGAACAGCTCGCGCGCGAGCTTGAGCATGTTGTACTCGTTGCACGTCTCGGCCGTCTCGGCGTTGCGTGCCGTGCCCTGCTCGTCGGCGCGCTCGTGCAGCGAGCCGGGCGCGTGGAAGTGCTCCGCCTGGCTGTTCGCGCCGGTGACGTACGTGTGGTCGCGCACCACGATGTCGAAGAAGTTCTCCGCCGCCGCGAGGTACATCGGCAGCTCGTCCTTCTCGGCGGGCGTGAGCAGGTCGTAGTACTCGGGGTTCTGCGTGAACACCTGGTAGCGCTTGAGCGCGCCGAGCAGCTTGGGGATCTGCGTGTTGGCGTGCTTGCCCGGCAGCACGTCCTGGCCCGCGGCGAGCTGGCGGAAGAACGTCACCTCGTCGAACGCCTCGGCCGCCTCCTTGATCCGGACGTCGCCCGTGAGGTCGAACAGCTCGTACAGCGCCTCGTTCATGCCGCCGTACTCGGTGCGGAGCATGACGTCGGTGCTCGGCAGCTTCGCCACGCGGCCCTGGACGTAGAGCCCGAAGTCGGTCGCGACGGCGAGCGCCTGGTCCCCGACGGGGCCGTCGACGTACTCGGCGACGTCGAGCAGCCCGGCGAGCACCTTGTGCAGGTTGTACCAGGGCACGATGACGTTCTCGTCCGACGCCCCGGTGCCCTGCACCTGGTCGAGGATCGACTCGCGGAACGCCGAGACGTACCCGGCCGAGCCGGGGTGGGCGGCGGCGTACGCGTCCTGCACGCGCGCGAGCCCACCCACGCCCTCCTCGATCTCGGTGAACAGCGCGTCCTTGGTCTCCGGGTCCCGGGTCGAGGACCACGACATCGCGAGCGCCGACAGGTAGTGGCCGAACGCGTGGCCGCGGAAGTTCACCGCGTTGCTGCGCTCCCAGCCGCCGTACCCGGCGGCCGTGGTCGGGGTGAGCCCACCGACCTTGTAGAACTCGTAGAGGAACGTCTCGGAGTCGAGGCTCAGCAGGTACTCGTGCTCCTTCGCCGCGGCGTTCTGGAGGAAGTCGTCGGAGAGCAGCACGGACGGCAGCGCCGTGTCCTCGAGCGGCGTCTCGTCGACGAACGCCGGCACGACGACCTCGAGGTCGCGCGTCACGGGCTCGCCGTCGAGGTAGCGCACCGTCGCGGTGAGCGTGACGTGCGCGTCGTCCTCGCCGATCGCGGGCCGCACCACGGTCCCGTCGGTCGCGATCACGTCGGGGTGCGACGACCGCCACGACACGGTCGACCCGCGCGAGCCCGTCGTCGGGAGCACGAGCGCGACGGTCGCGCGCTCGGGCAGCGACAGCGCGTCGGCGTCGTCCTGCGCGACGGCGTCGCGGTCGACCGTGCGCCCGCTCTCCTCGTACAGCCCGACGACGTCGCCCAGGTCCGCGACGGCGTCGTACACGCGGTAGTCGTCGAGCGTCGCCTTGAGGTACGCGCCGTTGTACTGCGGCCCGTTGAAGCCGATCGTCTTGGGCAGCGCCGGGTCGGAGCCGAGCACGCCCGTCGCGTCGCCGCCGACGGCGTTGGCCACCGTGGACGGGACCTTCTCGCCGTTGCGGTAGAACGCGACGTCCTTCGTCACGTGGTCGTACGTGACGACGACGTGCGTCCACTCGTCCGCCGGGAAGAACGCCGCACGGTCGGAGCTCGCGACGCGGACCTTGTACGGCTGGCCCGACGCCGGCCCGACCGACAGCGCGAGCGGCACCGTGTCCGACTCGGACGACAGGTACCAGCCGTCGGAGTTGTAGGCCCGCTTGTTCCACGTGATCACGTGCTCGCCCGAGAGCTTGCCGCTGGGCTCCACCCAGAACGAGAGCGTCAGGTCCTCGGGCTGCAGCGCGGTCGACGACCCGAGGTCGAGGTACGTGCTCCCGCTCAGGCGCAGGGCCTGGCCCTCCCCGTCGACACCGTCGACGTAGGAGTAGCCGGTCGGCACGGAGCCGGTGTGGCCGCGCAGGGCCACGGGGTGGGCGAGGGAGCTCGCGTCGGCGACGTCGCCGTCGAACGCGAGGTCGAGGACGGGCGCGGGCAGGGCGTCGGCCGCGACGGCGGACGGTGCCCACGCGGTCACGGCGAGCGCGGCGGCGGCCGCCACGGCCGCCAGCCGGGCCGCGCCGCCGGGTCGACGGCGGACGCCGTCGGTCGGTCGGGGGTGCATCGTTGCTCCTCAGGGTCGCGCGCGGGCGTCGTCGTCCGCGCGTCGGACGGGTTCGTCGGGTGGGGCGGCCCGCGCGGGTGGCGCGGGCCGCGCCCTCGTGGCCTGCCGGACCGGCCACGAGGGAAGAGTTCCGCTCAGCCGCTGTGTCGCCGAGGTAGAGACGTGGTCCGCCGAGGTAGAGGCGTGGTCATGACCACGCCTCTACCTCGCGGTACCAGGGCTCTACCTCGGGCGACCAGGGCTCTACCTCGGGGTCAGCCGCAGTCGAGCGCGTCGTAGGCGACGTCGACGGTCGTGGTGACCTGGTCGCCGTCGACCAGCGCCGTGCCCGTGACGGTCGCGGTGCCGGCCGGGGCCGACGTCGCACGCACCGCGAACGACTGGTACGCGTTCCTGCCCGGCGCCACGTCCGCGACCGTCTTCTGCCCGAACGGCGTGGAGAGCGTCACCGAGACCGGGACGTCCTCGCCGTTCGTCGCGCGCACGGCGACGTACGCCTTCCCCGCCAGGCAGCGCGGCGAGACCTCGACCGCGAGGTCGAGCTCGGGCGCCGCGTCGGACGCGTGCAGCCGCACGAACGTGATCGAGTGCGCGGGGAACTCGTAGGAGAACTCCTCCCCCACGCCCGTCAGCGTCCGCTCCACCGGGACGACCCGCTCGGGGTCGGCCTTGGTGTTGGTGTCCGACGGCGCGCCCACCATCTCCGTGACCGTCGCCTCGGACGCGATGCTCGTGCCGGCCCCGAGCCCCTCGACGTGCACCTGCGTGCGCGCCGCGGTCGCGGTGGGGTTGACGACCTTGACGACGACGTCGCCCGTGTCGTCGTCGCGCGTGACGACCTGGTAGAGCGACTTGGTCGACGGCTGCTCGTAGGACATCTGGAGCTCGCCGTCGAGGTAGAGCTCGATGGTCGAGCCCTCGACGACGACCTTGACGTGGTACGGCTGGCCGGCCTCGATGGAGTGGTTCTCGACGGCCTTCACCTCGTTGGCGCTCCCGCCCGACGCGCGCTGGAGGGCCTGGCGCGAGTTGTTCCACCCGCCGAGGTTCCACCAGTAGTAGTCGTTCGGGCCGCCCGCGGCGAAGCCGACGAGGAAGCCCTCGGCACCCGACGTCTTGCGCGCGTCGAGCTCGAGCGTGTAGCTCGACCAGTCCTTCGCGTATGCGCCGGCGACGATCGACCGGGCGTCGGTGACGTTCGTCGCCGACTGGACGTAGGCGCCGTCCTGCGCCGCCCAGGTGCCCGACTGCGGCTCCCACTGCGACGCCCCGGACTCGAAGTCGTCCGCGAAGAGCACCTCGCCGCTCGCGTTGTCGGTGACGCGCACGTTGTCGTACTGCGCGGCCGTGTTCCACGTGGAGAGGAACACGCCGCCGTCGAGCGTCGCGTCGGCGGGCACCGGGCCCGCGTGCGTGCTCGGCACGACCTCGTCGCCCGCGTTCGCGGAGAACATCTGCTGGACGTAGTAGTTCACCGAGCCCCACGACTCGTCGTTGTCGAACCAGATCGCGTCGGGCGACCACTGGACGTACGACTCGTTCGCGAGCAGCGGCGCGTACGACGCGAGCCGCACGACGTCGGAGTTGCGCTCCAGACCGGTCATGAACGACGCCTCCGCGAGCGCGTTGGCGAAGGTGTTGCCGCGCGACGCGTACTCGCCGAGGAACACGTGCGGCCCCTCGCGGTCGTAGGAGTCGTAGCGCTCGTCGTTCTCGAGGAACCACTGCGGGTCGTTGTAGTAGTGCTCGTCGACGAGGTCGACGTCCTGCTCGCGGTTGAACTCCCAGAGCTCGTCGAAGCGCTGGCCCGTGTCGTCCGGGCCGGAGTTCGAGATGATCTGGACGTCCGGGTAGGCGGCCGCGATCGCGTCGCGGAACGCCGGGAAGTTGGCCTCGAACGTCTTCGTGTTCTCCTCGTTGCCGAGGCCGACGTACTTCAGGCCGAACGGCTCGGGGTGGCCCAGCTCGGCCCGCACGGCGCCCCACTCGGTCGTCACGTCGCCGTTGGCGAACTCGATGAGGTCCACCGTGTCGTCCACCCAGCGCTGGATCTGCGCCGGGTCCGTCATCTCGGGGATCGTGCTGCCGCAGCCGTTGGCGCCGACCGACACGACGGGCAGCGGCGTCGCGCCGAGGTCCTCCGCGAAGAGGAAGTACTCGAGGTACCCGATGCCGTACGACTGGTTGTAGCCCCAGAAGTTCCAGTTGGTCGCGCGCTCCTCGACCGGGCCGATCGTCTCCTTCCACTGGTACGTGCGGCGACGGTCGGTGAAGCCCGACTCCTCGTACGTGCGGAACGTGCCGACGTTCGTCACGCAGCCGCCGGGGAAGCGCAGGAACTGCGGGTCGAGCGCGTCGATCTTCTCGGCGAGGTCCTTGCGGAGCACCGACTTCCCGTTGACCGGCCCGACCCACGTGTCCTGCGGGAAGAGCGACACCTGGTCGAGCGCGAGCGTGCCCGCCGCGCCGGAGAGCAGCGCGAGCCGCCCGGCGTTCGTCGTGCCGGTCGCGGTGAGCGTGACGTCGTACTTCTTCCAGGCGTTCGAGCCGTCGACGGCGACCTGGCCGGTCGCGTACGCCGTGGTCCCGGCGGCGTCCTCGACGCGCACGGTGACGGTCTGCGCCGTCGCCGACCGCGCCCAGACGGAGAAGTCGTACGACTCCCCCTCCTCGACGAACAGGCCCGTGTTGTACCCGGCGTTGCGCACCCCGGCGCCCGCGGCGGTCGTCGTGAGGTTGAGGTAGGTGCGGTTCGTCGCGTTGAGCCGCCCGGCGTCGTTCACGACCTGCGTCGTGGCCGTCGCGCCGCCGCGGTTCGCGGCGCTCCACGCGGTGAGCCCCGTGAACGACCCGTTGTCCTGGGAGGTGAACTCGAACGACCGGTTGCGCACGAGCTCCGCGTACAGGCCGCCGTCGGCCGCGTAGTTGATGTCCTCGTAGAAGATGCCGTACAGCTCGTCGCTCATCTCCGTGCGCTCGCCGGCGAGGTCCACGGTGATCTCGTGGTCCGCGCTCGTGGCGGGCGTGACCGTGAGCTTCGTGGCCGCGTCGCGCGGGCCGAGCACGAGCGCGCCGTCGGACGCGCGCACGCCGGCGTACCGCTCCGGGTCGGCCGCGTCGCGCAGCCAGACCGTGCCGCCGCCCGCGTCGGTGAGCCGCAGCGCGGTCGCGTCGTCGCCCGCGGCTCCGAGGGAGAGCCGGGACGCGCCGGTCACGACGACGGGGCGGTCGCCCGCCGTGAGCGTGACCGGGGACGTGCCGTCGGGGCCGTCGACCCCGGTCGCGGCGAGCGCGACCGTCGTCGCGGGGCGTTCGTCGTCGAGGGCCAGGCCGTCGTCGGTCGCCACGAGGTACCGGGCGTCGCCGGGACCCGCGAGCGTGAACGCGCCGTCGGGCACCTGGTCGGCGCCCTCGGCGGCCTGGAGCGCCACGTAGTCGAACGCCGCCGCGTGCGACGTGCCGTTCTGCGCGGCGAGCGCGTACAGGCCGACGTGCGTCGTCGGGAAGTCGACGGTCACGGAGCCCGCGGGCTGCCACGCGGCGCCGTCCCAGAAGCTCGTCGCGATGGTGTCGCCGGTGCGCTGCATGCGCAGCGTCTCCCCGGTGGAGCCCGGGCGGTCCGTGAAGGCGGCCGCGGTGAAGACGCCGCCGGTCTCGACGTCGTTCTCGATCGCGCGGCCCGACGGCGAGAGGTCGCCCACGAAGGTCAGCCCGGACCGGACGTAGTTGTCCATGTCCTGCCACGCGACGAGACCCGCGCCCTGGTAGACGGAGGCGACGGGCGCCTCCACGTGCGTGACGACGGTGAAGTCGCCCGCCGGCACGTCGAGCAGCACGACGTTCTTCGCGCTGTTCGCGTCCTGGTAGGTGTCGCCGGGCTGCGACGCGAGCGTGAGCTTCCCGCCGGCGACGGACAGCGCCTCGGGAACGGGGTTGACGACCGTCCAGTCGGGGCCGAGGCCGGCGCCGTCGAACGCGTCGACCCACGCGCCGTCCGGCAGGTCGGGCTCCGCGGCGGTGGCGGGCACCGACGTCGCGAGCGCGACCGTGCCGACCAGGCCGGTCGCGACGGCCAGCGCGACCGCCCGGCGGCGGGCCGTGCGGGGCCGTGGAGGGTGGAAGGACGTATCCATGGGCTTCCTCTCATCGTCGAGAGACACGCACCATTGCGTGTGAGCGTTAACAGGATCGTGGCCGAGCCTAGTGTGAACGCTCACATTCGACAAGGGTCATGTCATGACACACCGCCGGCCGGGCGTGCGCCCGGCCGACCCAGGGGTGCCGGCCCCCGTCCAGCTCCGGTGAACCCGGGCGAGACGCCCGGGCAGACGGCCGCGGCGCCGGGCCCGCGCCCGCCACGACGTCACGAGGACGCCGCGGCGGCCGGGCCCGGCACCGACGGCTCACCTCCGCCTGACGACCAGCACGCGCTGCAGGATCACGAAGACCAGGAGCAGCACGCCGATGACGATCTTGGTCCACCACGAGCTCAGCGTGCCCTCGAAGGTGATGATCGTCTGGATGAGGCCGAGCACGAGCACGCCGAGCACGGACCCGAGCACGAAGCCCGTGCCGCCCGTGAGCAGCGTGCCGCCGATGACGACCGCGGCGATCGCGTCGAGCTCCATGCCCACGCCCGTGAGCGAGTAGCCGGACCGCGAGAACATCGCGAACAGCAGGCCGCCGATGCCGGCGCACGTGCCGCTCACCACGTACACGAGCACCTTGGTGCGTGCGACGGGCAGGCCCATGAGCATCGCCGACTGCTCGCCGCCGCCGATCGCGTACACGGTGCGGCCGAACTGCGTGTAGTGCAGCACGTAGAACGCGATCGCGACGACGACCAGGGCGATGATGACCGCGGTCGTGATGCGCCAGCCGTCGCCGAACTCCTGGCTCCAGCCCGCCAGGGCGACGAACGACTCGTCCGTGATCGGGATCGACTGCAGCGAGATCACGTAGCAGAGGCCCCGCGCGAGGAACATCGCCGCGAGCGTCGCGATGAACGGCTGGATGTCGAAGACGTGCACCATCAACCCGACCGCGAGGCCGAGGACGGTCCCGATGAGGACCGAGACGAGGAGCACGACGGCGACGGGCCAGCCGCTCTGGAGCAGGGACGCCGTCGTGATGCCCGAGAGCGCCACGACCGCGCCGACCGACAGGTCGATGCCGCCCGTGAGGATGACGAAGGTCATCCCGACCGCGAGCACGATGAGGAACGAGTTGTTGATGAAGAGGTTCGAGATGACGCGGGCCGAGAGGAAGTTCTCGTACCGGCTGCCGCCCACCACGAGCATGAGCGCGAGCACCGCGAACGTGCCGAGGACCGGGAGGTAGCGCCGGTCGAGGCGGAAGCGGCTCGTGAGTCGCTCGGTCATTCTCGGGCCTCCGGGGGTGGCGGTCTCGGCGCCCCGGGGGTCGGGCGGCGAGGTCGGGGCAGGGGTCTGCACGGCGGACATCAGGCGCTCACCTCCGCGGCCGCGGCGGCCGTCGGGGCCGCGCGACGTCGTCGGGCGGCGACCATGTCGCGCACCTTCGGGGACTGCGCGAGGCAGACCGCGATGACGACGATCGCCTTGAACAGGGGCGTGACCGACGGCGAGATGCCGAGCATCGTCACCGTGAGCGTGAGCGTCTGGATGATGAGGACGCCGACGAGCGTGCCCGAGAGCGAGAACTTGCCGCCGGCGAGCGACGTGCCGCCGATGACGACGGCGAGGATCGCGTCGAGCTCGATGAAGAGACCGGCGTTGTTCGCGTCGGCCGCCATGGTGCTCGAGGAGATCATGAGGCCCGCGAGGCCCGCGAAGAGGGCGCACACCGCGTAGACGGTCCAGATGATGCTGCGCGACTTGACGCCGGCGAGGCGGCTCGCCTCGGGGTTGATGCCGACGGACTCGATGAGCATGCCGAGCGCGGTCCGGCGCGTGAGCAGCGCGACCGCCACGAAGACGACGCCCGCGAGGACGACCGCCACGGGGATCCCGAGCCAGAACCCGGAGCCGATCGCCTTGAACGGCGCGCTGTTGACCGTCGTGATCTGACCGCCCGTGATGAGCATCGCGACGCCGCGGCCCGCGGTCATGAGCACGAGCGTCGCGATGATGGGCTGGATCCCGAGGACCGAGACCAGGAAGCCGTTCCACACGCCGAGGACGAACGACAGCGCGAGCGCGATGCCGACGGCCACCAGGACCGTGGTCAGGCTGTCCGGGGAGGGCGACGATGCGATGAAGCTCAGCGCCACGGCCCCGGAGATCGCGACGACCGCGCCGACCGACAGGTCGATGCCCCGCGTCGCGATGACGAGCGTCATGCCGAGCGCGACCAGCAGCAGCGGCGCGCCGTTCTTCAGCAGGTTGACGAGCGACCCGAAGAGGTGGCCGTCCTGGAGCCGGATCGACAGGAAGCTCGGCCGGTTGATGGTGTTGACCGCCAGCAGCACGACCAGCGCGACGATCGGCCAGAAGAGCCGGTGCTGGACGGCGCGCTGCCAGGCGGGTGCCGTGGTGCTCATGACTCCTGCCCTCCGCTCGCGATGAGCTCGACGACGTCCTCGACCGTGACGTCCTCGTCGTTGGTGATCTCCGCGACCTTGACCCGGTCGCGCATGACGGCGATGCGGTGGCTGAGCCGCAGCACCTCCTCGAGCTCGGCCGAGATGAAGACGACCGACATGCCCTCGCCCGCGAGCTGGGCCACGAGCTTCTGGATCTCGGCCTTGGCGCCGACGTCGATGCCGCGCGTCGGCTCGTCGAGGATGAGCAGCTTGGGGGCCGTCGCGAGCCAGCGCGCGAGGAGCACCTTCTGCTGGTTGCCGCCCGAGAGGTTCTTGATGAGGGCGTCCGGGTTGCCGGGGCGGATCGCGAGCGCCTTGATGTAGGTCTCGACGATCTCGTCGACCTGCTTCTTCGGCAGGCGTCGCGCCCAGCCGCGCTCCGCCTGGAGCCCGAGCACGATGTTCTCGCGGATCGTCAGGTCGCCGACGATCCCTTCGGCCTTGCGGTGCTCCGAGGAGAACGCGATCTTGCGCTGCATCGCGCTGCGCGGCGTGCGCAGGCGTGCGGGCGCGCCACCCACGCGCACCTGACCCGAGTCGGCGCGGTCCGCGCCGGCGAGCAGGCGCGCGAGCTCGGTGCGGCCCGAGCCGAGCAGGCCGGCGAGGCCCACGACCTCGCCCGGGTACACGTCGAGGTCGAACGGCTGGACCGAGCCCTTGCGGCCGACGCCGAGGGCCTGGACGAACGGGGTGGTCCCGTCGCGGTCGGCCACGGAGCGCTTGGGCGCCTCCTCGAGCTCCTCGAGCACCTCGAGCGAGGTGCCGATCATCTTGGAGACGAGCTCGAGGCGCGGGAGCTCCGCGGTCACGTACTCGCCGACGAGCTTCCCGTTGCGCAGGACCGTCATGCGGTCCGAGATCTCGTAGACCTGCTCGAGGAAGTGCGAGACGAAGAGGATCGCGACGCCCTCGTCGCGCAGCCGCCGCACGACGGCGAAGAGCTGGGCGACCTCGTCCGCGTCGAGGCTCGAGGTCGGCTCGTCGAGGATGAGGACCTTGCACTCGACGACGAGCGCACGGCAGATCGCGACGAGCTGCTGCACGGCGAGCGAGTGGGCCGCGAGCGACGAGGCCGGGTCGATGTCGAGGTTGAGGCGGGCGAGCATCTCGCCCGCGCGTCGGCGCGTCGTGCGCCAGTCGATCGCGCCGAGGCGGCGCGGCTCGTGGCCGAGCATGATGTTCTCGGCGACCGAGAGGTTCTCGCAGAGGTTGACCTCCTGGTACACCGGCGAGACGCCGGCGGCCTGGGCCTCGCCCGGGCCGGAGAACGTGTGCTCGGCGCCGTCGACGACGATGCGACCGGAGTCGATCGAGTAGACGCCCGTGAGCGCCTTGATGAGCGTCGACTTGCCGGCGCCGTTCTCGCCCATGAGGGCGTGGACCTCTCCGGGCCGGAGCGTGAGGTCGACTCCGTCGAGCGCCTTGACGCCCGGGAACTCGATCGAGATCCCGGTCATCTCGACGACGGGTCGACCGTCGGGGACGGCGGTAGTCATGGGTGACCTTCCGTGCAGCGGTGGCGACGGGGCTGCCGGGCCCCGGGTCGCCTCAGGACGCCGGCGACGTCGGCATGCCGGCGGTGGTGCGTCGGCCGCGCGCCGGGGAGACGTGCTCTCCCGGCGCGCGACCCGTCCGTGGTGGCGGGGCCGGTCGGCGTGGACCGGCCCCGCCGGGCGGGAGTCCTCGCGGATCGCTCCGAGAGGGCCGCCGAGCCGGTCAGTACTCGCGCGTCGGGAGCGCCTCGACGGCCTGCTCCTGCGTGAAGGACTGGTCCTCCACGACGATGCGCTTCTCGACCTCCTCGCCCGCGACGACCTTCTTGATGATCTCCGCCAGGTCCGGGCCGAGGAGCGGGTTGCACTCGACGATGAAGTTGATCTTGCCGTCGGCGAGCGCCTGCATGCCGTCCTTCACCGCGTCGACGGTGACGATCTTGATGTCCTCGCCCGGGACGAGGCCCGCGGCCTCGATGGCCTCGATGGCACCGAGGCCCATGTCGTCGTTGTGCGCGTAGACGAGGTCGATGTCGTCGTGCGCCTGGAGGAAGCCCTCCATGACCGTCTTGCCCTCGGCGCGCGTGAAGTTGCCCGTCTGGGAGTCGATGATCGTGACGTTCGGGTTGTCCTTCGTGGCGTTCTCGAACCCGGTCTTGCGGTCGATCGCGGGCGCCGCGCCGGTGGTGCCCTGGAGCTCGACGACGTTGATGGGCTCGGTCGCGACGTTCTCCGAGACCCAGTCACCGGCCATCTCGCCCTCGAGGACGAAGTCGGAGCCGATGAACGACTCGTAGAGGGTGTCGTCCGCGGAGTCCACGGCGCGGTCCGTGAGGATCACGGGGATGCCGGCCTGCTTGGCCTCCTCGAGCACCGCGTCCCAGCCGGACTCGACGACCGGGGAGAACGCGATGACGTCCACGCCCTGCGCGATGTAGGAGCGGATCGCCTGGATCTGGTTCTCCTGCTTCTGCTGCGCGTCGGAGAACTTGAGGTCGAACCCGTTCTCGGCCGTGAGCGTGTCCTGGATGGACTTGGTGTTCGCCGCGCGCCAGCCGGACTCGGCGCCCACCTGCGAGAAGCCGACGACGATCGTGTCGCCGCTGCCGCCGTCGCCACCCGCGTCGTTGCTGCTGTCGTCCGTGCTGCCGCCCCCGCTGCTGCACGCCGCGAGCGCGAGGACCGCCACGCCGGCGAGGACACCCGTCAGACGCGTGCGCGCCTTGGTCGTGCTGAACATGCTCTCCTCCTTGAGATGCGACCTCGGCGCCGTGCCGAGGGTCGTCGGGTCGTGCCAGCCCACCGTCGGGCTGTTGACTCTTGTTGATACATGTTTGCTTGTGTCAATGTCTAGCGGTGTCAGCACCTCTCCCGCAAGCCCCGACCCGGCATTCCGCATAACCGTTCGGTAACCGTTGTGGTCACCGCCCGACACTGCGGCGTGCCGTCCGTGCGGAGCCTGCCGAGGCACCGAGCCCTAGACCTGCGAATGTGATCGCTCACACCCTCCCGAGAGACGATGTTAGCGCTCACACGCGCCGAGGGGAAGCGACCCCCCGTCACGGTTCGGTCACGACCGCACCGACCAAGAGACCCCACGGCGCCGAGAGAGCGACGCACGGCCGCGACGGCGCGCGAACTGGTGCCGCAGGCCGCTGTCTCGGCCGGGATCGCTCTCTCGGCGTCAGGGCGGGACGGGCTCAGAGGCCCTGCGCGACGCGGTAGAACACCTGGTTCCACCGGACCTGGTCGCGGAAGCCTCGGCGCGTCGTGGCCTCGTCGATGACCAGGAGCTCGGTGCGGGCGATGTCCGCGAAGACCTCGAACGCGTCGATGCCGGCCGCGGTGGAGAGCACCGTGTGGTGCGCGCCGCCCGCGGTGAGCCACGCCTCGGCGGAGGTCGCGAAGTCGGGGCGCGGCTCCCACACCGCCCGCGCCACGGGCAGGTGCGGCAGCGGCGCCGAGGGCGCCACGACGTCGACCACGTTGGCGGTCAGGCGGAACCGGTCGCGCATGTCCGCGAGGGACACGACGACGCCGACGCCCGGGTCGGCGTCGAACACCATGCGGACCGGGTCCTCCTTGCCGCCGATGCCGAGCGGGTGGATCTCGACCCGGGGCTTCGAGGTCGTGAGCGACGGGCAGATCTCGAGCATGTGCGCGCCGAGGATCTTCTCGCTGCCGGGCGTGAGGTCGTACGTGTAGTCCTCCATGAGCGACGCCCCGCCGGGCAGGCCTTCGCCCATGACCTTCGCGGCGCGCACGAGCACGGCGGTCTTCCAGTCGCCCTCGGCGCCGAACCCGTAGCCCTTGGCCATGAGGCGCTGGACGGCGATGCCGGGGAGCTGGCGCAGGTCGCCCAGGTCCTCGAAGTTCGTCGTGAACGCCTTGGCGCCGACCGACTCGAGGAACGTCTCGAGCGCGATCTCCTGCCGGGCCGCGTACCGCAGCGAGGCGTGCCGGTCGCCGTCCTTGCGCAGCTCGGGGACCACGTCGTAGAGGTCCTCGTACTCGGCGACGAGCGCGTCGACGTCGGCCTCGGAGACCTCCTCGACCGCGCGCACGAGGTCGTTCACGCCCCACGTGTTCACGCTCACACCGAACCGGAGCTCGGCCTCGGTCTTGTCGCCCTCGGTCACCGCGACGTTGCGCATGTTGTCGCCGAAGCGGGCGAGGCGCAGCTCGTGCGTCGCCGCCCATCCGGCGGCTCCGCGCACCCACGAGCCGACGCGCGCGGTGACGGCCGGGTTCGAGACGTGCCCGACGACCGTCGTGCGGGCCACCCCGAGCCGCGTCGCGACGTACGCGTACTCGCGGTCGCCGTGCGCGGCCTGGTTGAGGTTCATGAAGTCGAAGTCGATCGTGTCCCACGGCAGCTCGACGTTCGCCTGCGTGTGCAGGTGCAGGAGCGGCTTGCGGAGCTGGTCGAGGCCCCCGATCCACATCTTCGCGGGGCTGAACGTGTGCATCCACGTCACGACGCCCAGGACGCGGTCGTCCGCGTTGGCGTCGAGCATCGCGCGCCGGATCGAGCCGGCGTCCTTGAGCACGGGCTTCCAGACCACGGTCGCCGGGACGTCCGGCGACGCGTCGAGGGCGCGCGCGACCTCCTGGGACTGCTCGGCGACCTGCCGCAGCGTCTCCTCTCCGTACAGGTCCTGGCTCCCGGTGAGGAACCAGATCTCGCGGTCCGCGTAGGGCTTGCTCATGTCGGTCCACATCTCTCGTGTCGTGAGGCGGGCGCCGCACCGCTGCGGTCCCGTCCCGGGTGGTCGTGCTGTGTCGTGCTGCTGTCGTCCTGCGTCGTGCTGGGTCGTCGTCCGCGCGCCGGGTGCGCGTCGCGCCGCGGGTGCCGGGTGTGTCGGGACGGCCGGGGCCCGGCGCCGACCCGTGGTCAGCGCGGGCCGGGCGCGGGCTGCTGCCCGTAGACGTGCTGGTAGCGCGCGTAGAGCGAGTCGACGTCGTCCTGCGCGATGCGCGTGGGCTCGCCGAGCTGCCGGCTGACGTGCGCGGTCCGGGCGACCTCCTCGCACATGACGGCCGCCTTGACCGCCGCGCGCGCGTCCGTGCCGATCGTGAACGGGCCGTGGTTGCGCATGAGGACCGCGGGGCTGCGGGAGTCGCGCAGGGTCTCGACGATGCCGCGCCCGATCGAGTCGTCGCCGATCAGCGCGAACGGCCCCACGGGGATGTCGCCGCCGAACTCGTCGGCCATCATCGTCAGGACGCACGGGACGGGCTCACCGCGCGCGGCCCAGGCGGTCGCGTACGTCGAGTGGGTGTGCACGACCCCGCCCACCTCCGGCAGGTGCCGGTACACGTAGGCGTGCGCCGCCGTGTCGGACGACGGCGACCTGTCACCCTCGACGAGGGCCGCGTCGAGGTCGCACACGACCATCGCCTCGGGGGTGATGTCGTCGTACGCGACGCCGGACGGCTTGATGACGAGCAGGTCGCCCGAGCCGTCGGGACGCGTGGTGTCGCGGACCCGCTCGGAGACGTTGCCCGCGGTCCAGACGACGAGCTCCCACCGCGGGAGCTCGGCGTGCAGCGCCGCGACGCGCTCCTTGGCGGCGTCGACGGCCTCGCGCAGGTGCGCAGGCACGGCGGGCACCGCGGGCTCAGCGGGTGCCGTGACGTCCGCGGCCGGGGTGGGCGTGGTCATGCGGGGTCCTCTCCTTCGGTGCGGGCAGGCAGTGCCGCCACGGCGGCGCGCTCGACGGCGAGCCCCGCGGCGTAGCGGTCGAGGTAGGCCGCGAACCCGGCGACGTCGGCCGGGTCGGGCGCGACGGTCTCGATCTGGGCGGACGCGAACACGTGGTCGCGCAGGTACGCGCCGAGGTCGTGGCCGGCGACGCCGTCCGCAGACCCGGACGCGGTGCCCGACGCCCGGTCGCGTGCGAACCCGGCGAGCACCGCGATGCCCCACGCGCCGCCCTCGCCCGCCGTGCGCCCGACGCTCACCGGCGCGTCGATCGCCGCGGCGAGCATGCGCTGGGCGACGCCGGCCGTGCGGAACATGCCGCCGTGCGCGAGCATCCCGTCGATCGCGACGCCCTCCGCCGCGAGGACCCGCATGCCGAGCGCGAGCGTCCCGAACGCGCCGTAGACCTGCGTGCGCGCGAAGTTGGCGAGCGTGAGCCGGCTCCCGGGCGTGCGCACGACGAGCGGCCGCCCCTCCGCGAGGCCCGTGATCGGCTCGCCCGCGAGGTAGTTGTAGGCCAGCAGCCCGCCGCCGTCCGCGTCGCCGTCCAGCGCGGCGCGGAAGAGGGCGCCGAACACGTCGTCCGGTCCCGCGTCGCTGCCGACGGCCGCGGCCAGCTCGCCGAGCAGGCCCGCCCACGCGTCGAGCTCGCTCGCGCCGTTGTTGCAGTGGACCATCGCGACGAGGTCGCCCGCGGGCGTCGTGACGAGGTCGAGCTCGTGGTGCACGCCGCCGAGCGGGCGCTCGAGCACGACCATCGCGAAGATGCTCGTGCCCGCGCTGACGTTGCCGGTGCGCGGTGCGACGGCGTTGGTGGCGACCATGCCCGTGCCCGCGTCGCCCTCGGGCGGGCACAGCAGCACCCCGGGGGCGAGCGCGCCCGACGGGTCGAGCCAGGCCGCGCCCTCGGCCGTGAGCCGGCCCGCGTCGTCGCCGGCCACGAGGACCTCGGGCAGGAGCTCCGCGAGCTTCGGGCCTGCGCGGTGCGTCGCGGCACGCTCGTCGACGAGCGCGAGGAGCGCCTGGTCGTAGTCGCGCGTCGCCGGGTCGACGGGGAACATGCCGGACGCGTCGCCCACGCCGAGCACGTGGCGGCCCGTGAGCCGCCGGTGGACGTACCCGGCGAGCGTCGTGAGCGACGCGACGTGGGCCGCGTGCGGCTCGGCGTCGAGGATCGCCTGGTACCAGTGCGCGACCGACCAGCGCAGCGGGACGTTGTACCCGAGCAGCTCCGTGAGCTCGGCGGCGGCCGGCCCGGTCGACGTGTTGCGCCACGTGCGGAACGGGACGAGCAGCTCCCCGTCCGCGTCGAACGCGAGGTAGCCGTGCATCATCGCGGACACGCCGAGCGCGCCGTAGGTCGTGGGCCGCACGCCGTACCGCGACTCGACGTCGTCCACGAGGCGCGCGTAGCAGTCGCGCAGCCCGGCCTCGACGGCGTCGAGCGAGTACGTCCACGTGCCGTCCTCGAACCTGTTCTCCCACGCGTGGCTGCCGCTCGCGAGCGGCGTGCCGTCGCCGTCCACGAGGCACGCCTTGATCCGCGTCGACCCGAGCTCGATCCCGAGCGCGGTCTCCCCTGCCACGACGGCCGCCCGACGGCGACCGGCCTCGTCCTGCTGCACCATTGCTGCTTCTCCTCGTCGCGGCGTCGCGCTCGGTCGTGTGTCTTCTCGAATGTTAGCGCTCACAACCAGTGAGGCCAACTCCCCCGGAGCGGGTGCTCGCAGATGCCTCGCGGTCGGAGCGCGCGACGTCAGCCGCGCGGCGTCGCCGTGCTCTCGCGGACCATGAGCTCGGGCGGGATGGAGACGGGCCGGACGGTCGCGCCGGACAGGGCGTCGATCATCATCCCCATGCACCGGCGCCCGAGCGAGCCGAACGGCTGGCGCACCGTCGTCAGCGGCGGGATGAAGTGCCCCGCGCCCGCGACGTCGTCGAACCCGACGACCGAGACGTCGCTCGGCACCCGAACGCCCTGCTCCCAGAACGCCCGGAGCAGGCCGAGCGCGAGCTGGTCGTTGCCGGCGAAGACCGCGGTCGGCCCGTCGCCCGCGCGGACCGCGTCCGCGAGCTCCTTCCCGACGGCGTAGCCGCGGTCGGAGGACCAGTCGCCGCGCACCGGCTCGGGCACGGGCGCGCCGTGCTGCTCCAGCGCCGCGCGCCAGCCCGTCTCGCGCTCGCGCGCGTCGAACCAGTCGAGCGGGCCGGACAGGTGCAGCACCGTGCGGTGCCCGAGGCCGAGCAGGTGCTCGGTGGCCAGCCGCGCGCCGAGCCGCTGGTCGACCGCGATGGACAGGATCGCGCCCGGCGCGCCGAGCGCCCCGGCGCTCGGGCGCACGACCTCGGCGGCCTCGCCCTCGCCCGGGCGGTCGCGCGCCGCGATCATGATGACCGGCACGGGGGCGCGGAACGAGTCGACCGCCGCCGCGACGTCGGTCTGCGGCGCGATGACGACGATGCCCTCGACGCCCTGGTCCATGAAGTGCTCGAGCACGCGGTGCATCGTGTCAGCGTCGTAGCGCCGGATCGTCGCGACGCTCACGAAGTACCCCTGCTCGCGCGCCGCCTCCTCGACCGCGATGAGCGTCGACGTCGGCCCGTACAGCGCGGAGCCCGTCGTCACGACGCCGATCGTCCCCGAGCGCATCGTGACGAGCGCGCGGGCCGCGCTGTTGCGGCGGTAGCCGAGCGTCGCGATCGCGTCGAGGACCCGGTCGCGCGTCTCCGGCCGCACGCTGGGGTGGTCGTTGAGCACGCGCGAGACCGTCTGGTGCGACACGCCCGCGAGCCGCGCGACGTCGGACATCGCGGGCGGGCGGGTGCGCGGCGACGGCCCGTCGCTCACGACCCGGCCCTCTCTGGGTCGCGGCGCGGCGCGGGCGCGGCCGCGAGCGCTGCGGCGAGCTCGGCCGACCGGTCGCGCGCGGCCTCGAGAGCGTCGAGGAACGCGGCGCGCACCCCGCCCGCGTCGAGGCGTCGCAGCGCGGCGACGGTCGTCCCGCCGGGCGAGGAGACCTTCTCGCGCGCGATCGCCGGGTGCTCGCCGGTCTCGCGCAGCATCGTCGCGGCGCCGTGCACCGTGGCGGTCGCGAGCTCGAGCGCCGTGGCGCGCGTCAGGCCCAGCAGGACCCCTGCCTCGGCGAGCGCGTCGATCACGTAGAAGACGTAGGCCGGGCCGGAGCCCGACAGCGCCCCGACCGCGTCCTGGTCCTTCTCCGCGACGCGCACGACGAGCCCCGTCGCGGACAGCAGGCGCTCGACGAGCGCGACGTCGTCGTCGTCCGCGGCGGCGCCGCCGCTCACGGCGCTCACCCCGGCGCCCACGACCGACGGCGTGTTCGGCATGACCCGCACGACGGCGGTGCCCGCCGGGAGCCGGTCCTCGTAGAAGGACGTGGGCAGCCCGACGACGACGCTCACCACGACGGCCCCGGCGCCGACGGCGTCGTGGACCTCGTCGAGCAGCGCGGCGACGTCCTTCGGCTTGACCGCGACGACCACCACGCCGGCGCCGCGCACGGCCTCGACGTTGTCCTGGGTCGTCCGGACCCCGTGGCGCGCCGCGAGCTCCTCGGCCCGCTCCGGCCTGCGCACCGTCGCGACGACGTCGGCGGGGTCCCAGCCCGACGCGAGCGCGCCCGCGAGGACGGTCTCGCCCATGACGCCCGTGCCGAGGACGGCGAGCGGTCGCTCAGGGACGGACGGGGTCGGACGGTCGGTCATGGGCGATCAGCTCCCGGTGGTCGGTGAGGGCATTCTTGCGCACCCGGCGGGTGCGCGGGACCGCGGGGCGACCGCCGCGCGCCGTACGCCCCGGGGGGAGGGCGCCCGCAGGGCTTCGGACGGCGTCCGGACCGCGTCGGGTCGGGGTCAGAGCGGGGTCACAGCGGATAGGCGGAGTACACCTCGGTGACGACGTCGGCGGGCCCGGTGGCCTGGAGGACGGCGGTGCCGTTGGTCCAGGTGACGGTCGCCTGCCCGTCGGCGGCGGGCGTCACCGCGTACGTGCCGGCGACCTCGCCCGCGACCTCGACGTCGCCCGTGTCCGTCGGCTCGCCGGCCGTTGCGACGAGGTCGCTCGCCGCGGTCTCCGCCTCCGCGACGGTCGGCCACTGCCCGGCGACCACCGTGACCGTCGTGGCGTCGTCGCCCTCGCCGTCCGCGTACACGAGCTCGTACGCCTCGAGGGCCCGCGCCGTGGACCACGCGTCCGTCGCCGCGTCGCTGCGCAGCACCAGGTCGAGCACCGTGTCCGGGAGCGCCTGGGCGAACGCGGAGGTCCCCGTGCGCGCGACGGGCTCGAGCGTCGGGGTCGGCGGGTCAGCCGTCACGGTCACCGTGGGCGCGGGCTCCGCGTCGGCCCGGGCGAACCCCGGCCAGCCCCAGGCGAGCAGCGCGACCACGAGACCGACGACGAGCACCAGGCCGACGAGCACGACGAGCCGTCGGCGGCGGTAGACGGCCGCCGAGGAGGGCCGCGAGTGGCGGCGGTCGCTCGCGCCCACCGCGTCGCCCGGGCGGCGCGCGGCCGCGCCCTGCCCCGGTCGCGCGGGGCCCTGCCCCGGTCGCGCGGGTGCGGGCGCTCGTCCCGTCGGGCTCCCGCCGGGCGACTGGCTCATCGCGCCTACCTCCGCTGCTCTCGGTCCTCGCGGCCCGGTCCGCTCGGCCGGGGCCCCTGCGGCCAAGAGTAGGACGCGCGCGTGCCCGACCCCTCGCGCTGACGCGGGGTGTCGGGCACGCGCGGACGGGTTCACCCGCCCGTCATGACCCGGGCGGGGTCGGGATCGTCACCCGCAGCCCAGGGCGGCGTACTCGGCCCCGGTCTCCGTCGTCACCTCCGTGCCGTCGACCGTGCCGGTCGCGCGCACGACCACGGCGCCCGCCTCGACGGTCGTCGCGCGGACGGCGAACGACTGGTAGGCGCTCTTGCCCGGCTCCACCGCCGGGAACGACCGCGTCCCGTACGGCGTCTCGACGACGACGTCGACGGGCGCGTCGTGGTCGTGGGTGGCGACCACGGCGACGTAGGCCCTGCCGGCGAGGCAGCGCGCCTGCGCGGTGACCGTCACCGGGAGCTCGGGCTCGGGGCCGCCCGTGCCCGGGTCGTCCGCGAACGCGCGCCACTCGGTGACGGCGACCGCCGAGTACGTCGTCCCGTTGCCGTTCGCCGCGAAGGTCGCCCGGAGGCGCGACGTGGTGACCGGGTCGAACGTCACGGTGTTGAAGGCGGTCGTGCTCGTGCCGTACCCGGACGGGTTCGCCACGGGGGCCCAGGCCTGCGCCGCGTCGTCCCAGTACTCCAGCACCCAGGAGTCGGGGCGGACGACGCCGTCCCCGCTCCCCGGGTCCGAGTCCCGCCAGAACTTCAGCTCCGCGCCCGTGAGGCGGATCGGGCGCGACCAGTCGTACCGGACCCACTGCGTCGCCGGCCGCGTCCCGGACCACGTGCCCCAGATCTGGGCCTGGCTCGGGTTCGCCGGGTCGGCGCCGTCGTTGAGCGCGCCGACGCTGTTCCACCCGGAGGTGTACGACGCGCTCGCCGTGGCGATCGGCGCGACGTTGCCCGTGAGCGGTCCGGAGACGTCCGCGGGGACCGTCACGGCCTTCGGCGTCTCGGCGTTGCCCGCGGCGTCGACCGCGCGGAACGACACCCGGTGCTGGTTCGCGTCCGGGGCGGCCACGGGACCGCCGTACGGCTGCCACGCGCCGGTCCCGATCGCGTACTCGACGCGCGCGACCCCGGAGGTCGCGTCGGTCGCGGTGACCGTCACCGTGCGCGCCGCCGGGTCGAGGACGCCCGTGCTGACCGGCGCCACGCGGTCGATCCGGACGTCGAGGGCCGCCTCCGGCGAGACGTTGCCCGCGCGGTCCGCGGCCGTCGCGACGACCCGGTGCTCGCCGTCGCCCACGACCGCGACCTCGGTCGACCGGGTCGGCTCCGTGGTGACGGGCGCACCGTCGTCCACGGTCGTCGTGAGGACCACGCGCCCGCCGGAGTCGTCGGCGCCGTCGACCCGGACGCGGACGTCGGAGCGGAACCACCCGTCGCTGCCGGCGCTGCCCAGCGGCGTGAGCGTCAGCGTCGGAGCGGTCTCGTCACCCTCGGCCGGCTCGGCGGGGACCACCGTGACCTCGGTGCGCACGCGACCGCCCGCGTAGCCGAGCACGGACCCCTCGACGTCGAACGTGCCGGGGGCGGCGACGTCGTCCGCGGCGACCTCGTCCCAGAAGGCGGGGACCTGGAGCGTCTCCCCGCCGGGGAACGTCACCGGCACCGTGCCCGGCAGGTCGGTCTCCCCGACCTCGACCGTCACGCCCGTCGGCTCGACGGCGGCGGGCTGCTCGGCCAGGACCTTCCACTCCTCGACGGCGACGGCGGAGTACGTGCTGCCGTTGGTCGAGGCGTCGAAGACCGCGCGCACCTGCGTCGTCGTCACGGGGTCGAACGTCGTGGTCTGGAACCCGCTCGTCCCGGTGCCGTAGGCGCTGGGGTTCGCCACGTCGACCCACGCCCCGCCGTCGGAGGCGTCCCAGTACTGGATGCGCCACGACGCCGGGGCGGCGACGCCGACGCCCGTGCCCTGCGGCTGGTCGTTCCAGAACTCGATCTGCGACCCGGCGAGACGCATCGGCTGGTCCCACGTGTACTGCACCCACTGCTGCGGCGGGTTGTTCCCGGTCCACGTGCCCCACATGTCCGGGGGCAAGGGGTTGGGCCGCACGATCTCGTCGTTGAGCGCCTTCGTCCAGTACTGGGTCGGGACGGGCTCGTTGGAGACGGTGACCGTCGCCTCCTGCGCGACGTTCGCGCGCGGCGTCGTGTCCTTGACCTTCGCGGGCGTCGTGACGACCTGCTTCATGCGGGGCGGCGACTGCGTGTCGTCCCACTCGACGCGGTCGATCGCGACCGAGCGCCGGAAGTGGTTCCCGCCCTCGGCGTCGGCCGTGTGGTAGGCGATCCACCACTCGCCGTCGAACTCGAGGATGCCCGGGTGGCTCGTCGTCGACGAGACCGGGGCGAGGACCGTGCCGCGGTAGGTCCACGGCCCCTCGGGCGAGGTCGCCGTCCCGTACGCGATGCACGCGTGGTAGTTCGCCGGGGTGCACGACAACGTCGGCCCGGCGTTGTTCCCCGCGTACGCCATGTAGTAGGTGCCGTTCCGCTCGAACGCCCACGCGGCCTCGAAGAACCCGGTGAGCCCGGTGACCGTGCGGACCTGACCGACGGGCGTCTTCATGTCCTGCGCGAGCTCGAGCATGCGCAGGTTGGAGAAGCTGCCCCACCAGACGTAGACGCGGGCGTCGTCGCCCTCGCCGTCGACCAGGATCGTGGGGTCGATGTTGTGGATCGTGTTCGGGGTCGGGACGCGCTGCGAGATGATCGGCCCGCCGACGTGGTCGGTCCACGGGCCCGTCGGGGTGTCGGACACCGCGACGCCGATGCCGAACGCGTCGCTCGCCGGGCTGTCCGCCTCGTTCACGGGGACGTACCAGTAGTAGCGCCCGTCGACGCCCTGGACGACCTGCCCCGCGTACGCGCGGCCCGGCGTCGCCCAGTCGAACACGTCCTCGGGCCGCATGAGCGACGGGTGGTGCGTCCACTCCCCCGCGTCGACGTCGCTCGTCACGAACGCACCCCACTCGTTCATGACGAAGTCGTTGCGCGTCGGGCCGGCCTCGTCGTGGCCCGTGTAGACGTAGAGCTCGTCCTCGCCCGTCTCGTTGCCGGGCGCGCCCGCGGGGACGACGAGCGGCGCCGGGTCGGCCGAGTAGTAGCTGCCGTCGCCGAGGATCGGGTTCTCGGTGCTCGTGAACGTGTACGGCTCCGCGGCGGCGGCCGGAGCCGCGGTGGCCGCGAGCCCGGTGAGCGCCAGGCCGGCGCTGAGCACGCTCGCGAGCGCGCCGCGGGCGGGGCTGCGCCCACGCGACGGTCGGGTGGTCGGTCTGTCGGTCATGGGCTGCTCTCCTGACGGTCGGGCCGCTCTCGTACCTGCACGGAGCGGGCCAGAGGTTCTGCGTGGAGGTCGTGCACCCCGGGAGTTCCCTCGGCCCCCGGGGCGCACGGTCGTGGAGCCCGTGCCGGCGGGCAGGTCGGCCGTGTGCCCGGCTGACGGGCGGTGACGCCCCCGCGGGCGGGGGTCGGACGCGTCACCGCCGTCGTCACGGCACCGTCGTCGTGCGCGGGATGGCAGCCCTGCCGGGCGGGCCGACGGCGGCGCGCACCTCAGGGGTGTCGCGTGCGGGCCGTCGTCGCGCTCGCGTCGTCACGGGCGTGCACCTCTCGTCGTCGAGCCGGTCGTCCGGTGCCGACCCTGCCACATACAGAAATGTGATCGCAATGGTTTTCGGCCATCTGCTGCCGGGCGGTCTCGGACGGCACCGCGAGCGCGCCCGTGCCGAGCGCTCCGAACCGCAGGATGCTGCGCACGGACGGGTCGGGGCCGGCAGCGCCCGCCGCGCGGCGGAAGAAACTCAGCCGGGCCGGTTTTCGGTGCGCGGCCCGTGCTCGTGCTCGTGCCGGTGCTCCGCCCGGGCGCGGGCGCGCGACGTGGCGATCGAGACGAGCACACCGACCACGACGAGGTCGAGCACGATCTGGACCATCGCCACGATCTTCGCCGCCTCGCCGACCGGGTGGACGTCGCCGTACCCGACGGTCCCGAGCGTCACCACGGCGAAGTACAGCGCGTCGGTGCGGTTCTCGATGCCGACGAACTGGTCGGCCATGAGGTAGTAGGCGAGGGCGAAGAACGTGACCACCGGCAGGAGCAGCCCCATGACCGACTGGACCCGGACGCTCGGCGTCCCCCACGCGCGGAGCTGGCGGCGCACCTGGACCACCAGGAGCGCGCACAACAGCACCAGCCCGACGGCGAACACCACGAGCTGGACGACCTCGGGAGCCTCGTCGGTCGGCAGCGGCACCCCGTAGTAGACGGTGAGGCACGCCGTGGTGGACGCGACCGTGAGGATGAGCGTCCACCACGGGCTGTCGTGCGGGAGCCTGCGCATGCGCCCAGCATCCCGCGCGGAGGCGTTCCCGTCGCGGCGTCGCGCCGGTGTCGGCGGCCGTGGCTAGGTTGGGCCCGTGACGTCGTCGACCACCGCGGCCCGCTCCGCGGCCGCCAAGCGCTCCCGCCCCGCCTACCGCTGCTCCGAGTGCGGCTGGACCACGGCCAAGTGGGTGGGCCGCTGCGGGGAGTGCCAGGAGTGGGGCACGGTGACCGAGGACGCCCCCGCGGCCTCCGGGCCGCGCACCACCCCGGTCTCGCCGACCCGCTCCCCCGCGCGGCCGATCGGGGAGATCAGCGTCGAGGCGGCGCGCGCCACGCCCACGGGCGTCTCGGAGTTCGACCGCGTGCTCGGCGGCGGCATCGTGCCGGGCGCGGTCGTGCTGCTCGCCGGGGAGCCGGGAGTGGGCAAGTCCACGCTCCTGCTCGCCGTCGCGAGCAACGTCGCCGTCGGCGGGTCGGACCTGCCCACGGTGCGCCCGGTCGGCGAGCGCGCCACCGCCGCCGCGCGCCCGACGCCGACGCCGCGACGCGTCCTCTACATCACGGGCGAGGAGTCCGCCGGGCAGGTGCGGCTGCGCGCGGAGCGCGTGGGCGCCCTCGCGCCGGGCCTCCTCCTCGCGTCGGAGACCGACCTGGCGACCGTCCTCGGTCACATCGAGGCGACCGAGCCCGACCTGCTCGTCGTGGACTCCGTGCAGACCATCGCGTCCGCCCAGGTCGAGGGCGCGCCCGGCGGCGTGAGCCAGGTCCGCGAGGTCGCGGCCTCGCTCATCGCCGCGGCGAAGGCCCGCGACCTCCCGGTGATCCTCGTCGGGCACGTCACCAAGGACGGCTCGGTCGCCGGGCCGCGCACGCTCGAGCACCTGGTCGACGTCGTGTGCCAGTTCGAGGGCGACCGGCACTCGCGCCTGCGGCTCGTCCGGGCCGTCAAGAACCGCTACGGCCCGACGGACGAGGTCGGCTGCTTCGACCTCACCGAGAACGGCATCGTCGGTCTCGCCGACCCGAGCGGGCTGTTCCTCTCGCACACCGGAGCCGGGTCCCCCGGCACGTGCGTCACCGTGACGCTGGAGGGTCGGCGCCCGCTCGCGCTCGAGATCCAGTCGCTCGTCGTGCCGAGCTCCCTGACCAACCCGCGCCGCACCACGAGCGGCGTGGACTCCAGCCGCCTCGCGATGATCCTCGCCGTCATGCACCGCCACGCGGGCGTGCGGCTCGTCGACCAGGACGTCTACGCGTCGACCGTGGGCGGCGCCAAGGTGACCGAGCCCGCCGCCGACCTCACGATCGCCCTCGCCGTGCTCTCCGCGCGCGAGGACGAGGCGCTGCCCCAGGGCACCGTCGCGTTCGGGGAGGTCGGCCTCGCGGGCGACATCCGTCCCGTCACGGGCCTCGACCGACGCCTGGCGGAGGCCGCGCGCCTCGGCTTCACGCGCGCCGTCGTGCCGCGGGGGTCGTTCCCGCGCCCCGTGGAGGGCATGACGATCCTCCCCGCGCGCCACCTCGGCGAGGCGGTCGAGCTCGCGCGCACGTGACCCCCGTGGACCCGAGACCGGATCGTGACCTCTTTGTGGCGCGAGGCCGCGGGTCCCCGCGGCCGGCAGAGCCGTACAGCGTAGGATTCCTTCGTGGCCAATCCCCCCGCGCACCCCGACGAGATGCTCCGGGAGACCCTTGCCGCCGTGGCACCCGGGACCGAGCTCCGTGACGGTCTCGAACGCATCCTCCGCGGCCGGACGGGCGCGCTCATCGTGCTGGGCCTGGACAAGGTCGTCGAGGAGATGTGCTCGGGCGGTTTCCAGCTCGACGTCGGCTTCTCGGCGACGCGCCTGCGCGAGCTGTCGAAGATGGACGGCGCGGTCGTGCTCGACCGCGACGCCAACCGCATCCTGCGCGCCGCCGTGCAGCTCCTGCCCGACCCGACGATCGAGACGACCGAGTCGGGGACGCGGCACCGCACCGCCGAGCGCGTCGCCAAGCAGAGCGGCTTCCCGGTCATCTCGGTGAGCCAGTCGATGCGGATCGTCGCCCTGTACGTCGGCGGCCAGCGCCACGTCCTGGAGGACTCCGACACGATCCTGTCGCGCGCCAACCAGGCCCTCGCGACGCTCGAGCGGTACCGCGCGCGCCTCGACGAGGTGTCCGGCACGCTCTCCGCGCTCGAGATCGAGGACCTCGTCACCGTCCGCGACGTGTGCGCGGTCGTGCAGCGCCTCGAGATGGTCGCCCGCATCTCCGAGGAGATCGCCGGGTACGTCATCGAGCTCGGCACCGACGGTCGCCTCCTCGCGCTCCAGCTCGACGAGCTCATCGGCGGCATCGGGTCCGACCGCGAGTTCGTCATCCGCGACTACGTCGACCTCGGCCGCAAGGACCGCTCGCTCGCGGACGTGCAGAAGGCCCTGGGCGGCCTCGACTCCACGCAGCTGCTCGACCTCGGCCAGATCGGCCGCGTGCTCGACCTGCCGGGCGGCGGCGACGCGCTCGACGCCGCGGTCGCGCCGCACGGGTACCGCCTGCTGTCCAAGGTGCCGCGCCTGCCGGCCACGATCATCGACCGCCTCGTGGCCCACTTCGGCGGGCTGCAGAAGCTCCTCGCCGCGAGCATCGACGACCTCATGACCGTCGACGGGGTCGGCGAGCAGCGCGCCCGCGCCGTGCGCGAGGGTCTGTCGCGGCTCGCGGAGTCGAGCATCCTCGAGCGCTACGTCTGACCCACCTGACCGTCCGACCGACGAGCCCGCACGGAGGGGGACCGTGGACCACGTCGACGAGTGGTCGGCACTGGCCGACGCCTGGGCGCGCTGGTGGGCGCCCGCCGCGGCCCCGGCCCAGCAGGCGATCCTCGACGCCGCGGGCGTCGGGCCCGGCTCGCGCGTGCTCGACGTCGGGTGCGGCACCGGCGAGCTCGTCGCCCTGGCCCTCGCCCGCGGCGCGGACGCGGCCGGCTGCGACGCCGCGGCCGGGATGATCGACGTCGCGCGCCGGCGCAGCCCCGGCGCCGACCTGCGCGTCGCCCAGGCCGAGCACCTCCCCTGGCCCGACGACGCGTTCGACCTCGTCACGCTCGTCAACGCCCTCGCGTTCACCGACGTCGCCAGGACGCTGAGCGAGTGCCGGCGCGTCGGCGACCTGGTCGCCGTCGCGACCTGGGCCGAGGACGACCGCAACGACCTCACGGTCCTCGAGCGGGCCGTCGCCGGCGAGGACCACGAGCCGAGCGACGAGAGCCGCGAGGAGGGCCACCTCGGCGCGCTCCTGGCCGAGCACGGCTTCACCGTCCTCGCCGAGGGCGTGGCAGACGCGCCGATGGTGCTCGCGGACGCGGACGAGGTCGTCGCCGCGATCATGTTCGGCGAGTCGGACGACCTGCGCGCCGAGCTCCGCCCCGACGTCCTCGCCGCCGCCCGCCCCTTCCGCCGCCCCGACAGCACCTATCTCCTGCAGAACGCCTTCCGCTGGGCCCTGGCCCGCTGCTGACCCACCCGGCCCCAGTCGAGGAGAACCCCGGCCGGCCGAGATACCAGGCCGCGCGAGGCAGAACCGTGGTCGTGCGAGGTAGACCTCTGGTCCCGCGAGGTAGAGCCCCGGTCCCGCGAGATAGAGCCCCGGTCCCGCGAGATAGACCATGGTCCCGCCCGACGGAGGTGCGTCGCCCACTTCGAGGCTCGCCGCACGAGGTGGTCGCGCAAGCGACCAGTCGCCCATCACGTTCAGGTCACCCGCCGCGGCGGGATCGGACCCGACGGCGTCCGGTCGCCCACCGCGGTCGGGGCGCCCGCCGCGGCTGGAGCGGGCCGACGGCGTCCGGTCGCCCACCGCGGTCGGGCCGCCCACGGCGGTGGATTGCCTGCTGCGGCGAGTCGCCTGTCCGCCGGTGCTGGACCGCTCCGACGGTACTCGCCGAGCCGGCGGTCGGCGCCCGTCGGGCGCTCAGAAGCGCTCGCCGCAGCGTCTGCGCTATCAGGCAGCGCTACGGCTGGACCGCGACGGCACGAGCGCGGGACGGCGCGGAGCGGGACGGCGCGGTGGGGTGGGGTGCAGCGCAGACGAACCTGACACCGCGGGCGGTCGTCTGAGGTGAGCGACGACCAGGGTGAGACGACGCCGGGCGGGGTGGGTGGTGGTGCCGCGTCGTGGTCGGGCCTGGCGGGAGCCGCGAGGAACGAGCGGCGGATGGTAGACGCGGCACCACCACCCACCCCGCCACCCAAGGTGACCAGACCGCCGTCGGACAAGCCGACCAGGGCTCTCCCTCGCGGGGGCGGGGTTCTCCCTCGCGCAGACGGGTCTCGCCCCGGTCCGTGGGGACGGACCGGGGCGAGACGTGGTGCGACGCGCAGGGTGCGGGTCAGCCGCAGGTGGCGGCGTCGTACTGCGCGGTGACCGTCGTCGACCTCCCCTCGGCGTCGGTGGTCACGACCGTGGCCGCGCCGGCCTCGACCGACGTCGTGCGCGACGCGAACGACTGGTAGGCGTTCTTGCCGGGCTCGACGCCGTTGAACGTCTTGGTGCCGAACGGGGTGTCGAGACGGACCGTGAGCGGCACGTCGTCGTCGTTGAGCGCCCGGACCGCGACGTAGACCTTGCCGGCGAGGCAGCGGGTCTCGGCGGTGACGGTGACCGCCGGGCCGGCCGGGACGCCGTCGCCCACGGTGAGCGTGAGCGTCGTCGTGGTGGTGCCAGCGGTGCTCACGTAGTCCGGGAGGACGAGGTCGCCCTGGATCACGTACACGCCCGGCGTCTGGACGACCGACTCGTCGTAGTCCCACTCGACGCCGATCGCCTGGTTGTCGCGCGAGCCGTCGTTGTAGGACACGAGGACCTTCGTGGGCAGCCACGGCTGCTCGCCGACGGCGACGCTCTGCTCGAACTGCTCGGCGCCCTGGATCGAGATGCCGCCCTGGGAGTTCTCCGGCCGCACGTAGACCTGGGCCTCGGCGATCAGGCCGTAGGTCGTGTTCGTGCCGTAGACGGTGAACGGCTCGACGTTGGTCTCCGCCACCATGGCCGGCGTGATCGGCTGCCAGGTGAAGTCGACCGCGCCGCGGCGGCCGCTCGAGTAGACGACGTCGAGCGAGGCGGGGAGCGTCGGGACCTCGCCCGTGACGGTCCGGACGATCACCGGGTTCGCCACGGAGTCCACGGTGTCGCCGTTGACGCGCCACCGCAGGATGCCGGTGCCGGCGCCGCCGGTCTGCACGCCGGTGATGCGGACGCGCAGGTAGCTGGCCTCGACGGGCTCGAACTCCAGGTGGTTGTACGTGTTGCGCTGGAGCGCGCCCGCGTACGTCGAGCCGTCGGTCAGGGTCACGGGCGTCCAGTCGGTGCCGTTCTGCGAGTGCTCGACGGTGTAGGTGTCCGCGCGCGGCATGCGCGTCCCGCCGTTGTCGTCGTACCAGTAGATGTCCGTCGAGGCGACGAGCACCGGCGACTGCCACGCATAGCGGATCCACGCGGCGGTCTGCGCGCTCGTCCCGTTCGCGGGCTGGCCCCACGTGCCCCAGCCGTTGCCCGCACCCGGGTTCGAGCTGCCGGGCGTCGAGGACTCGTTGACGCGCAGCGGGTTCTCCCACGACGCCGACCCGCTCGTCGTGATCGTCGCGAGCGCGCCGAACTCGGCGGAGGTCGCCTTCTCGGTGAGCTCGACCTGGACGTCGCGCTCGGTCGTGAGCTCGCCGTCGGACGCGGTGAGGCGGAACGTGTACTCCCCCGCGACCGTGCCCGTCACCGTCGTGGTCAGGGCGTCGGCGTCGCCGAAGATGACGCTCGCGCCGTCGGGGGCGGCGACGGTCGTCCACCCGGAGGTGAGCGTGCCGTCGTCGGGGATGCCGTCGTCGGTCACGGTGCCGACGAGCGTCGTGGACAGGTTGCCGTCCTTGGAGCGGTCGACGTTCACCGTGACGGTCGGGGCGTCGTTGACGACCTCGGGCACCTCGCGGCCGGAGTCGAAGACCTGGATCTCCGAGATCGCCGTCCAGTGGCTCGGCGTGTTCGTGAACGCGACGCGGACCTTGTCGGTCGTCACGGCCTCGAAGAGCGCCTCGTTGAACTTGGGGCCGGGGATCTTCGGCGCCTTGAACGCGTCCGGCACCGAGGTCCAGCCGCCCGAGCCGTCGGGCACCTGGATCGAGTACCGGACCGGCTCGCGGTACCCGCCCGCCTGCCGGTCGCTGACGAACCAGACCTTGACGTTGTCGAACGTCGTGGGCTCGCCGAGGTCGAGCTCGACGTACCCCGTGTCGCCCTCGGTCCCGTAGTTGCCCCAGTACGGCTCGTTGACGGTCGTGCCGTCGGTGACCGCAGCGAGGGACACGGGACGCTCGGTCTCCGTGATGGCGCCCGGGGTGTAGTTCATCGACCCCGTGCTCCAGCCCGGCGTGTGGAACTGACGCCACGGCGTCGGGCGCGCACCCTGCTGGGTGGCCGACGACGAGAGCTCCGCCCCGCGCGCGAGGTTGACCGCCTCCTCGGTGAGGTCGATGCCCGCGGTCTTGAGGTAGGACACGACGCGCTCGTCCTCGATCGGGGTGTCGACCGCGGTCGGCAGGTCGGCGCCCTGGTCGTCGACGACCTCGACGGCCAGTCCCTCGTCGGACTCGACGACCTCGTTGGCCGCCGGGTCGTAGACGAACCGGCCGAGCGCGTCGGCCGCGGCCTTGCGCTCGCCGTCGACGAACAGGCTGTAGCCCTCGCCGAGGCCGTAGTGCGAGCCGTCCTCGTCCCAGACGATCGTGACGTCCTTGCCGTGGTACCGCAGGTTGTTGACCATGAAGTGGTCGTACCCGAGGTCGATCGGCCAGAGCTCGATCTTGTCGTCGGACCGCGGCTGGATGCCGCCCATGTCCTCGACGTAGATGTAGTTCATGTTGCCGAGCATCACGTGGTTCGGGTTGTTGCGGTTGAACGTCTGCGTGCTCGCGTTCCAGCTCGAGTAGTACTCGGCCTGGTTCGGGACCAGCGCGTTGCCGTTCGGGTAGATGCTCCACGCCATCCAGTCGAGGAGCTTCGCGGCGTACTCGGGCGTGACGTACGTGTGGTCGGGGTCGTAGTGCCGCAGCGCGGACCGCACGCCGCGGTACTGGACCGTGAAGTTGATGTTGGAGAAGTTGTTCGAGCCCCCGATGCCGTACTTCGCCCGGTCGTACTGGTTGGCCGTGTAGAACGGGAAGATCGGGAAGTTGTCGCCGTACCGCAGGAAGCGGAAGCCGTCGACGTACTTCTCGGCGTCCTCGACCGGGATGAGGTTCTCCGCGTAGACGTCGTAGAGGTTCGACTCCTTCGCCGGGATGAGGTCGCGCTCGGCCTCGCTGAGCGGGTTCTGGTTCCCGCCCGACGTCGCGCCGTGCGACGTGCCCGCGAGGAACATGCGCGTCTCCTCGCTCCACAGCCGGCCGAGGATCGCGTCCCGGATCTCGTCGGCCGTGTCACCCATCTCGGCGACCTTCGCCGGGTCGGCGCCCGCCATCGCGTAGAGCTGGCGCGCGGCGTCGAACGCGCCCCACACGTACGCGGACTCCGGTCGCTCGATCGTCCGCGCTCCCGGCGCCCCGGCGTTCACCTTGGGGTAGCCGAAGCTGATCGCGTCGGAGTCGTTGCCGGGCATGTAGTTGGTGTCGTAGGCAATGAGCTTGTCGTCGTTGCCGTCGTAGTGCTCGAGCTGACCGACGCCGTCGCCCTCGAAGTACGTCGCGAAGCGCTCGGCGACCGCCGGACCGCCGCCGTGCACGTTGTAGGCCTCGAGGCCCGCGGTGCCGAGGTACTGCGAGTAGTGGTTGTTCCAGCTCGTGTGGCCCGGGCTGTCGAGGAACGCCGACGACCCGGACAGCTCACCGATGTTGAGGATCTGGCCGTACCCGAGGTACGGGTTGCGGATCCACTTGGTGTCCTGCAGGTGCATGGGCTGCGTGAGCGCCACCGAGTTCTGGTAGAGGTTCACGCCCTCGATCGTCGTCGGGTACTGGTACACGTAGCCCGGCTCGTTCGCGTCCAGGCTGTTGTACCGCTCGCCCCACCAGCGGTAGACGATCGCCTTCTCGATCGCCTCGTCCGGGACGTCGATGTACGGGATGTCCTGCGCCCACTGCCGGTTGAACTCCGTCACGCCGGTGCGGAACGCCTCCGCGGGCGACAGCGCGGCGTACTCGTGGAAGCTCTCGACCGACTCGGGGAGCGTGTCGCTGGACAGCACGCCGAGGACGGACAGGTCGACCGAACCGCCCGCCGGGACGGTCACCTCGCGGTCGAGGTTGGTGCCCACGCGCTCGAACCCGGGCGCCTTGAGGCCGACCGTGACCTCGGACCACGGGGTGTCGACGAGACCGTTGTTCGCGCCGCTCGTCAGGGTCCGCGTCCCGGTGAGCTCGTCGGCCGCGTCCGTCGACGTGGTCGCCAGCGGCGACGCCGCGCGGACCGTGAACGTCACGTCGCTCGCGCCGGGGTTGGTGAACGTGATCGCCGAGAGCGCCACGTTGTCGTACGTGATGAGCTTCTTGAGGTCGGCGGTGACGCCCGTCGTCCCGACCGTGTACCGCGCCTTCGCGTGGCTCGGCGCGTTGAAGCGCTGCGCCCCGACCTCGGTGATCGTCTGCCCCGGGACCGTGACGGTGTAGAGGTTGCCGAGGTTGTTGGGTCCGCCCGCGAACGCGGAGCCCGCGAAGCCCATGACCGCCCAGTTGCTGTTGCCCCGCAGGTACAGCGAGCGGCCGCGCGTCTGCAGCACGGTGTTGCCCGACGTCCCGCTGACCCCGAGCACGCGGTCCAGGTAGTAGTCCGTGCCGCCCGCCGCGCGGTCCTTCTCGAAGATCGACCCGTGCATCGAGCCCGCGGTCCACGGGACCCCGGGCTCCAGCGCCGCGGCGACCTGGTCCAGGTTCGAGTAGACCGGGTCACCGATGTCCATCGAGTCGGTCGTGCCGTCGGTGTACACACCGACGTCGCTCTCGTTGCCCGGCACCACGTCGGCCTGCGCCCCCGGTGCCAGCGCGACGCCGGTCACGGCCATCGCACCTGTCATCGCCGAGGCGACGACCCTTCTCCACGCTCTCCCCGACATCACCAAGTCCTCTCCATCGGGAACCGGAAAACAGGTTTCGGGACGACGACGGGCCTCGCCTCGCACGGGCGGACTGCCTCGTCCGCCCGCCCCGCTGCGGGGCGCGGGACCCTGATCGTCGTGCCGCCTCGCGCCGCGCCGTGGAGCGCTCGCGCCCGGGGCCGGGGCCCCGGGCACCTCCGCGGTGAGGTCGCCAGACGCGAGCCAGTCAACCAGCCACGAAGGGCCGCCCGCAATGGTTTTCGGTCTCGACTTTGCCTCGTCCGCTGGAGCACCACGGAACGGTGCGGCGCCCGATGATCGTTGGTACGACGCCATCAGCGCCCCGTGCGACGCAATCTCACAGCCAGGAGGAGCGGGCAACCCGGGGCGCTACCGAAAGGTGGTGTCCATCGATTTCACGCGCCCGAGCGTGCACGGCAGCAGGATGTGTCCCGCCACGGCGGCCAGGGTTCGCCGCCGGGGACCGCCCCGCACCCGCCCGTCAGGCGCCGTCGCCGGGCGGGATGGTCCCGTCCGCCGGCGCGGTGGCCCCGTCCGCGGGCGGCGTCGCACCGTCCGCCGGCGGCGCGGTCCCGTCCTCCGGGGCGGTCGTGTCCGCGGGGTCCGGGGACGGCGGGGGCGGCTCGAGCAGCGTGAACGTCACGGGCTCGCTCGTCGCGCCGTCGACGCCCGCGATGCTCAGGACCGCGGTGTACGTGCCCGGCCCGACCTCCGGCTGGTCGGGCGCGCACCCCTCGGCCGAGCGGTGCCGGTCCCAGCGCACGAGCTTCGACGGGTCCTCGTCCCCGGTGCTCATGAGCAGCAGCCGCTCCGTCGTGCCGCAGTCGGCCGACGACCAGACGAGCTCGTCGCCGGAGTAGATCTGCACCTGACGTCCGGCGTCGGAGCCGTCGACGAGGCAGGGGCGGCCGCCGGACTGCCGGAGCGTCACGGTGAGCTGGACCGCGCGTCCGGGCTCGTACTCCGCCGCGCTCGCCGTCAGCCCGAGCTCGAGAGATGCCGCCGTGCAGTCCTGCGGCGGTCCGGCCGCCTCCGGGGTCGGCGGCGCGGACTTGCCCTCCTGCGCGGGCTCGTCGCCGGCGAGCAGCGGCTGCACCGCCCGCACGACGACCTGCCCGAGCAGGACGAGTCCCACCACGAGGCCGACGAGCAGCGCGAGCGCGACGACGCGGCGTCGGAGCAGCGCCCCGCGCGTGGGCCGGTCGCCCGGCCCGCTGCGGGGGCTGGCGCCCGGCCTCGGGGCGCGGTCGGTCCGCGGCGTGCTCACGGGTCCTCCGTCGTGCAGGTGCTGGTCGCGACCACGGTAGCGGCGACCGGTGCCCCGCCCGGTGCTGCCGCGCCGACGACCGCCCAGGTCGGGGCAGAATGGGTCCCTCCGCCGACCCGTCGGCGCCCGACTCGGCCACGACCGCCGGCCCGCCGGCGGCACGGGGCCGACCGACGACCGAGAGGGACGACCGCCGTCATGACCGCCCCGGCCGCGCGCCCGGCCCGACCGCCCGTCGCCGCCGCCGTCACCACCGCTGCCGCGGGACCGCACCCGCACGCCGACCTGCACGACGCCGTCGGGCGCTGGTTCGGCGAGACGGCGCGCGACCTGCCGTGGCGCGCCGCGGACCGCACCGCGTGGGGCGTCCTCGTGAGCGAGGTCATGCTCCAGCAGACGCCGGTGGTCCGGGTCGAGCCCGCGTGGCGCGCGTGGATGGATCGCTGGCCGACGCCCGCGGACCTCGCGGCGGCGTCGACGGCGGACGTGCTGCGCGCCTGGGGCCGCCTCGGCTACCCCCGCCGCGCGCTGCGCCTGCAGGAGTGCGCCCGGGCGGTCGTCGAGCGGCACGGCGGCGAGGTCCCGCACGGCGAGGACGCCCTGCGCGCGCTGCCGGGCGTCGGCGAGTACACCGCCGCGGCGGTGACCGCGTTCGCGCACGGCCGACGCGCCGTCGTGGTCGACACGAACGTGCGCCGCGTCCTGGCGCGGGCCGTCGGCGGGGACGCCCTGCCCGCGCCGTCGTACACGGCCGCCGAGCGCGCGAGGGCGGCCGCCCTCGCCCCGGCCGACGACGCGGACGCGGTGCTCTGGGCCGCCGCCTCGATGGAGCTCGGCGCGCTCGTGTGCACGGCCCGGACGCCGCGCTGCGGCGTCTGCCCCGTCCGCGACGCGTGCGCGTGGCGCCTCGCCGGGCGCCCGGGCGACGAGCACGCGGGACGACGGCGCACGCAGGCCTGGGCGGGCACCGACCGGCAGGTGCGGGGTCGGGTCATGGCCGTGCTGCGCGACGCGCCGGGACCGGTGCCGCGCGGCGTCGTGACCGAGGTGTGGCACGACGCCGCGCAGCTCGACCGCTGCGTCGCGAGCCTCGTCGAGGACGGGCTCGTCGAGCAGGTCGACGACCTCTACCGGCTCCCCGCCTGACCCGCCACGGGCCTCGGCGCCGGGTCAGAGGGTCGGCAGCCAGACCCGCATCGTCGACGGGCCGCGCTCGGCCCAGTCGTGGTACGGCACGAGCCGGACGTCGACGGGGACCTCCGCCGACGTCGCGACCGGCTCCTCGCCCGGGCGGTCGGCGCCCGTCCGCCCGGGCGCCCCGCCGCGGAGCGGGGTGTAGGGCCACGGAGCCGTCGCCGGGTCCACGAGCAGCCCGCGCACGACGACGCGCCCGTCCTCCTCGCGCGGGGGCACGGCCACGTCGACGCGCAGGTCGGCGACGTCGCGCCCGCCCGGCAGGTCGACGGACTCCACGCACAGGACCTCGGGGCCGCGCTGGACGGCGACGCACCCGCGCACGGCGTCCACGCGCTCGTCGGGCACGAGGAACCGCGGCGCGACGTCGAGCTCGAGCGTGACGACGCTGCCCGCGCGCAGGTCGGGCACCGCGACGGTCCCCGCGGGCACCTGGCGGGCCGGGCCGTCGTCGACCACGAGCCGCCCCGACCCGGACCACGCGGGCACGCGCAGGGTGAGCGCCCAGCGCTCGGGCGCCTCCACGACGCGCACGCGCACGTGCCCGTCCGCGGGGTAGCCGGTCTGGACGTCGAGCGCGACCGGCTCGCCCGACGGCAGCGTCGCGCGGACCTCGCTCGGCGCGTACTGGTGGAGCTGCACGCCGCCGTCGTCGACCGTCGCGAGATACCCCGCGAGGCTGGCGAACGTGCGCGCGACGTTCGGCGGGCAGCACGACACCTCGAACCACGGCGCGCGCAGCGACGACTCGGCGCGCTTGCTCACCTGGTCCGGGGCCGCCGGCTCGCCGGGGACGCGCTGGTGCAGCGTGTTCGCGTAGTAGAACGCGCGGCCGTCGTGCGCGGGCGACGTCGCGACGACGTTGAAGAGCGTGCGCTCGACCACGTCGGCGTAGCGCGGGTCGCCCTGCGCGAGCAGGAGCCGCCACGCGACCATGACCGAGCCGATCGACGCGCACGTCTCGGAGTACGCGCGGTCGGGCGGGAGGACGAAGTCGTCGCCGAACGCCTCGTCCTGGTGGTGCGACCCCTGCCCGCCCGTGACGTAGGTGCGGGCGGCCTGCGTGCGCTCCCACTGCCGGGCGACCGCGGCCACGAGCGCGTCGTCGCCCGTCTCGACGGCGACGTCGATCGCGCCCGCGGCGAGGTAGTTGGCGCGCACGGCGTGACCGCGGAAGACCGTGGCCTCGCGCACCGGGACGTCGTCCTGGTAGTACGAGCGGCCCCACTCGATGTCCGCGAGGGTGCCCTGACCACGGCGCTCGACGAACAGCGCCGCCTGCCGCACGTACCGCGGCTCGTCGAGCGCGCGGCCGAGCTCCGCGAGCGCCACCTCGATCTCGGCGTGCCCGCACACGCCCTGGATGCCGTCGGGCCCGAACGCCTCGCACACGTGGTCCGCGGACCGGCGCGCGACCTCGACCAGCAGGTCCTCGGGGTGGCCGGTGCGGGCGCGCGCGACGGCGGCCTGCATGAGGTGCCCTTGGACGTACAGCTCGTGGCCCCACTCGAGGTCCGTGTACCGGGCGTCCTGGCCAGGGCTGCCGAACCGCGTGCAGAGGTAGCCGTCCGGCGCCTGCGCCGCCGCGACGCGCCGCACGATCGCGGCGAAGCGGCGCTCGAGGTCGTCGTCGGGTCGGCGGCCGAGCTCCCACGCCATCGCCTCGAGCAGCTTGTACACCTCGGAGTCGCTGAACTCCCGGCCGCGGCGGGTCGTCGCGACGTCGCCGCGCGCGACGGCGTCGAAGTTCGACAGCCAGCCCTCGGCCTCGAGCCAGTGCTCGATGTGCGCGAGGGTCGCGGTGCGGTTCACCTCCTGGCGCTCGGCCCAGAACCCGCCCGTGATGCGCACCTGCGCCAGGCCGAGCGGCTGCAGCCGCCCGGTCGCGGGGACGACCGGCCGTCCGCCGTCCGTGGGGCGGGCACCGGTCCCCGTCGTCCGGGGCACGGTCGGGGTCGTGGTCATGGCAGCACCTCCGGAGGCGACGGCGTCGCCTCGTGGTTCGTCGGGTCGTCGTGGTGGGACGACGCCGGGCGTCGTGGGGTCGGTCGGTCGGACGGGGGTCGGGTCGGGGGCGTGGGTCGTCATCCCTTCAGCGCCCCGGACATGAAGCCGCGCACGTAGTGGCGCTGCAGGAGCAGGAACAGGACGACGCACGGGGCCGCGAGGACGACGACGCCCGCCTGGGTCGCGCCGTAGTCGACGATGCCCATGACCTGCTGGCGCATGTTCGCCACCGCGAGCGGCAGCGGCGCCTTCGTCGAGTCGGTGATGAGGATCAGGGGTGCCACGAAGTCGTTCCAGGCGGCGAGGAAGGCGAACAGCCCGACGGTGATGAGCCCCGGCTTCACCGCCGGCAGCAGGACCCGCCACAGGGCGCCGAACGACGAGCACCCGTCGACCATCGCGGCCTCGTCCAGCTCGCGCGGCACCGACTCGAACGCGATGCGCATCATGAACGTCGCGAACGGGAGCTGGAACATGGTGAGGACCAGCGCGAGGCCGAGCAACGAGTTCTGCAGGCCGATGGTGTTGAGGAGCACGTAGAGCGGGATGAGCAGCGTCGCGTACGGGACCATGAGGATCGCGAGCGTCACGAGGAACAGCACGTCGCGGCCGGGGAACCGGAACCGCGCGAAGGCGAAGCCGCCGAGCAGCGACACCCCGAGCGTGAAGAGCACCGTGAGCCCGGACACGACCACGGAGTTCAGGAGGTACTGCCCGATGCCCGCCTGGTAGTTCGCCAGGGTCACGTAGTTCCCGAAGCCCCAGCCGTCGACCTGGTTGCTGCCGGGCTGCGGCGAGAACGAGGCCACGCCCGCCCAGATCAGCGGGAAGAGGAAGACGATGGCGAGGCCCCCGGTGAGCACCCAGTACGGGGTGCGGGTGAGGACGCCGGCGATGCGGGCGCGCGGGGCCGGCCGGCCGGTGGGAGCGGGTCGCGCCGCGGGTGCGGGAGCGGGTGCGGTGACGGTCATGTCACTTCTCCTCGGGTGCGCGCATGCCACGGACCTGCGCGACGTTGATGAGCACGAGGGCGGCGAGCACGATGATCGACAGCGCGGCGGCCACGCCCAGGTCGTTCTGGCCCTGGAAGGCGATGTTGTAGATGAGCTGGACCACGGTGATCGTGCTGTTGTCCGGGCCGCCCTTGGTGAGGATGTAGAACTGGTCGAACGCGAGCAGCGAGCCGGTGACGCACATGATCGTGCACAGCGCGAGCGACGGGCGCAGCAGCGGGAGCGTCACGCGCCCGAACGTCTGCCAGCGGTTCGCGCCGTCCATGCGCGCGGCCTCGTAGACCTCGTGCGGGATCCCCTGCAGCCCCACCATGAGCAGGAGCATGTAGAACCCGGCGAAGCGCCAGACGATGAGGAAGACCGTCGACCACAGCGCGCCCTCGGGCGAGCCGAGGAACGACACCGGCTCGTCGACGATCCCCAGCCGCTCCAGGAGCGGGGAGATCGGCCCGACCTGCGGCGAGTACAGCGCGTAGAAGAGCAGCGACGCGGACGCCAGGCCCAGCGCGCTCGGCACGAGGATCGAGGTGCGCAGGAAGCTCTTCCACCGGCTCGACTCCTGCACCAGGAGCGCGAAGCCGAGCCCCAGGGCGATGAGGAGCACGGTCGCGATCACCGTGTACTTCAGCGTGAAGACGATCGAGTCCCAGAAGAACCGGTTGTCGACCGCGTCGCGGAAGTTGTCGGGGAAGTTGGGGCCCCGGTTGCCGGCGAGCAGCGGCCAGTCGGACACCGACATCTGGCCGACGAGCAGGACGGGGAGGACGAAGAACACGAGCACGAACACCGCGGTGGGCGCGGCGTAGGCCCACCCGCGGGCGGCCTGCGAGCGCCCCGGCCGACGGCGGCGCCGCCCGGCGCTCGCGGTCAGGGTGCCGCGGGGCGGTCGGTGGTCGCTCGCGGCGGGGCCCGGCGACGCCGCGCCGTGCGGCGCGGGCGAGGGCGGCGTCGAGGACGCGGACTGCACGGACATGAGAGGTCTCCTGGAACAGGGCGAGGGAAGCCGGACCCGGCCCGCCGCCGCACGGGTGGGCGCGGCGGCGGGCGCTGTGGTCACGCGGGGTGGTCGCTCGGGACGATCACGCCGGACCGGTCACTGCGAGAGGACCGCGGTGATCTCCTCGTTGTCCGGCTCGATGCTCGAGGCGTCGCCGAACACCGCGTTGCGCACGAGCGTGAGCCACGGGCTGTTCGGCGCGTTGAACGCCTGCTGGAAGTTGCGGGCGACGGGCGTGCGGCCCTTGCTCGCGATCTCGTTGATCGTCACGACGCGCGGGTCGGCCGACGAGTACTCGTTGTCGACCAGGTCGGCGCGCGAGACGACGTCGCCGTTCTTGGCGAGCACCTCGACCTGGGCGTCCTCGGACATCATCCAGGAGAGGAAGTTCCACGCCTGGTCGGACTGCTCGCTGTCCTTGGAGATGCCGATGCCGTCGCCGCCGACGAAGGTCGACTCGCCGCCGCCCGGACCCGGGATCGGTGCGACGCCGACGTCCACCGTCTCGTCCGCGGTCGACAGGAGCGTCGCCGGGTACGGCATGACGCCGATCTTGCCCTCCTGGAAGGGGGCGACCCACGTCGCGCCGGTCTCGTCCCGCGTGCCGGCGCCCACGGCGTCGGAGTCGACGAGGTCCTTGTACACGGCGTAGACGTCCTGCGCGGTGTCGCTCGCGAGGAGCGACTCGGTGCCGTCCGCGCTGAGCACGTCCTCGTCCGCGGCCCACACCGACGGGAACCACGTGAAGACGAGGCACCCGCCGCAGTTGCCGCCGAAGAAGGTGCCGTCGACGCCGCCGCCGAGCGCGTCGACCGCCTTCGCCTGCTCGGCGAACTCCTCGAGCGACGTCGGCCCGGCCTCCGGGTCGAGGCCGGCCTGCTCGTAGAGGTCCTTGTTGTAGAAGAGGACCGAGATGTCGAGCACGAACGGCAGCACGTACTCCTCGTCCTCGTACGTGCCGGCCTCGAGGTGGCCCTGGTTGATCTGGTCCGCGAAGTCGAGCTGGTCGATGCGGTCCGTGACGTCCTGGTAGAGCCCCTGCTCGACCCAGTTCGGCACGTACACGATGTCGGCCGCGAACAGGTCGGGCAGCCCGCCGCTGCCCGCGGCGGCGCCGACCTTCGCGACGTAGTCGTCGTTGGGGACGATCGTCAGCTCGACCTGGTTCTCGTGACTCGCGTTGTACGCGTCCACGAGCAGCTTCGCCTGCTTCTCGAGCGGCGCGCGCGTCCACAGCGTGAGCGTGCTGCCGTCGTCGACCCCCTCGACGCCGCCCTCTCCCGTCCCGCCCGTCGCGGCGTCGTCGCCGCCCGATCCGGACCCGCCGCACGCGGCGAGCCCGAGCGCGACGAGGCCGGCGAGCGTCGTCGTGGCCACGGACCTCTTCCACGAGGCCCCGCGGTGGTTCTTCATCTCGTGTCTCCTCGTACTCGTCTTCGAGCCGTTGCACCTGTGCCCCGTGCCCGCGCTGTGGGCGAACACGTTTTCGGTCCCCGTGTCGCGCTGCGGCGCGCTCCACGTGGCCGACCCTCCCCTCAGGCGGCTAGTGTTCGATGTCCTGGCGTCATCCGTGAGCCACGTGCTCGCGAGGTCGCCAGCACCGAAACCAACCGAAAAGGTTTTCTGAATGTATGGCAGCGCGGTAGTCTCGTCAAGCAGGGCAGCGGGTTACAGTTCGATCACGGCTCGATCGTCGAGGGCGCAGCGCAGCGCACCGGCAGGAGGGGGAACGGCCTCATGACGACCCAGAGCGGGAGCGCCACGCCGCGCGCGGCGACCCTCACCGACGTCGCGCGCCTCGCGGGCGTGTCCATCGCGACCGCGTCCAAGGCGATCAACGGGCGCGACCAGGTCAAGGCGGAGACGCGCCTGCGCGTCCTGGAGGCCGCCGAGCGGCTGTCCTTCGCCCCCAACGCGCTCGCGCGCGGGTTGCTCAAGGGCCGCACCGGCACGGTCGGGCTGCTCACGAGCGACCTCGAGGGACGCTTCTCGATCCCGGTCCTCATGGGCGCCGAGGACGCGTTCGGCGCGGGCCGCGTGTCGGTCTTCCTGTGCGACGCGCGCGGCGACGCCATCCGCGAGCAGCACCACGTGCGCGCCCTGCTCTCGCGGCGCGTCGACGGGCTCATCGTCGTCGGCTCGCGCACCGACCCGCGGCCGCCGCTGAGCGCGGACATCCCGGTCCCGGTCGTCTACGCCTACGCGCCGTCCGAGGACCCGTCCGACGTCTCGATCACGGCGGACAACGTCGGGGCCGGGCGCCTCGCCGTCGAGCACCTGCTCTCGTGCGGGCGCCGGCGCGTCGCGCACGTCTCGGGCGACCCCGGCTACAAGGCAGCACAGGACCGCGCGGCAGGCGCCGAGGCCGCGGTCGCCGCCGCCGGCCTGGAGCTGGTCGGCGGCCAGACCCTCTTCGGCTCGTGGAGCGAGGGCTGGGGACGCGGCGCCGCGCGCATGATCGTCGAGCAGCACGGCGACGTCGACGCCTTCTTCTGCGGCTCGGACCAGATCGCGCGCGGCGTGCTCGACGCGCTGCGCGAGCTCGGTCGCGACGTGCCCGGCGAGGTGTCGGTCATCGGCTTCGACAACTGGGAGGTGCTGACGACCAACGCGCGCCCGCAGCTCACGAGCGTCGACATGAACCTCGAGCGGCTCGGGCGCGTCGCGGCGCAGCGCCTCTTCGCCGCGATCGACGGGACCGTGCGCCCGGGGGTCGAGGAGCTCCCGTGCCGCGTGGTGACCCGCGCGTCGACCGTGCCGATCAGCTGAGCGTCGCGTCCGCGGTGCCGCCGCCGTCGAGGTCGTCGAGGTCGAGCAGCATGCGCGTGTTGCCGAGCGTGTTGGGCTTCACGCGCGCGAGGTCGAGGAACTCCGCGACGCCGTCGTCGTGCGAGCGCAGGAGCTCGGCGTACACCTCGTGCGAGACGGGGGTCCCCTCGATCACGCGGAAGCCGTGCGCCCGGAAGAAGTCGACCTCGAACGTCAGGCAGAACACCCGACGGAGCCCGAGCGCGCGGGCCCGCGCCAGCAGCTCGACGACGAGCGCGTGCCCCACGCGGTGCCCGCGCCACGCGGGGTCGACGGCGAGGGTGCGGATCTCGGCGAGGTCGTCCCACATGACGTGCAGCGCGCCGCACCCGACGACGCGCGGCGCGTCCTCGTCGTCGGCCTCGCCGACGGCGCTCGCCGCGGCCGGGTCCGCCTCGGCGACGACGAACTCCTGGACCGCCTCGTAGTACCCGACCAGCTCCTTGGCCAGGAGGATCCGGTCCTCCGCGTAGGGCTGCACGAGCGCGCGGACCGCGCGCACGTCCGCGGGCAGGGCGGGACGGACGCGGACGGCGGAGGTCGTGGGCACCGCGTCACTGTACGCGGATCGCGGGCTCGATGCATAGTCATGCACTGCGCCGCATACCTCCGTGGGGTTCAGGCGCCCCCGACGAGCCGCGCCGCCGTGATCTCGTCGACGACGAGGTCGGTGACGACCCCCGCGCGCAGCGCGGCGCGCAGCGGCGCCACCTTGTTGTCCCCCGCGACCGCGCACACGCGCCGCGGCACGCGCCGCAGCTCCTCCGGCGCGGGGCCGGTCGCACGACCGTTGAGGGCGATGTCGCGGTAGGTGCCGTCCGCGCGCAGGAACACCGTGCACACGTCGCCGACCACGCCCTCGGCGTCCAGGACCGCGATGTCGTCCGGCTCGAGGTAGCCCGCCGAGTACACGTGCGACGGCACGCCGCCCGCCACGGCCCCGACGGAGAAGAGCGCGATGTCCGCACGGTGCTGCACGTCCAGCACGCGTCGCACCGACCGCTCGCGCCACATCGCCCGCTTGGTCTCGGCGTAGTCGAAGAACGCCGGCACTGGGAAATGGTGCACGTGCGCGTCGAAGGCCGCGCCGAAGCCCGCGATGAGGTCGCCCGCGTAGTGCACGCCCGACGTGCGCGTGTTCGCGGCCCCGTTGAGCTGGACGACGGCGCTCCCCCGTGTCGGCTTGCGCGGCAGGTGCCGGGAGATGGCCGAGAGCGTGGTCCCCCACGCGATGCCGAGGATCATGTCGGAGTCGAACCACGTCGACAGCAGGCGCGCGGTCGTCAGCGCGACCTGCTCCAGCCGCTCGACCTGCGGCGCCTGGTCCGGCACCGGGACGACGTACGCGTCGATGCCCCACGTGCTCGAGAGGTGCTGGCCCAGCCCGGGCCCGCGGCTCCGCGCCGGCCGCAGCGAGATCTCGACCAGCCCCGTGTCCCGGGCCCGCTTCACGAGCCGCGACACGGTGGACCGCGACGTGTGCAGGTGCTTGGCGATGGCCTCCATCTTCATGTCCTGCAGGTAGTACATCGAGGCCGCCCGCAGGACGTCCTGCTCCCGGTCCACCATGCCCGTCTCCCTTCGCTCGACCTCCATTCTGCACGTTTGTGCACCACGGTTGCGCGTCCGTTCGACGCGTGGTGACCTGGAGAGCGTGCCAGCGCGCCGGGACCCGGCGCGCGCACGGCGGCTACCGCTCGCGCACCCTGGTCGGGCGTGGGACCGTCGCTGTGAGCGCACCGTGGGCGCATCGTCCCGCGGCGTGCCCGCAGCACCGAGGGACGAGAGAGGAAGACGGATGGCATCCACGAGACTCACCGCGGAGTCGCGCCGGCAGGCGCTCGCCGTGCTCGAGGCCAGCACGACCCCCGACGCGGAGCTCGACGTCCTCGTGATCGGCGGCGGCGTCACCGGCGCGGGGATCGCGCTCGACGCCGTGACGCGCGGGCTGTCGACGGCGATCGTCGAGGCGCAGGACTGGGCGGCCGGGACCTCGAGCCGGTCGAGCAAGCTCGTCCACGGCGGCCTGCGCTACCTGCAGATGCTCGACTTCCACCTCGTCAAGGAGGCGCTGACCGAGCGCGACCTCCTGCTCAAGGACATCGCCCCGCACCTCGTGCGGCCGGTCCCGTTCCTCTACCCGCTCGAGCACCGCGTGTGGGAGCGCGCCTACGTCGGCGCGGGCATCGCGCTCTACGACACGCTCGCGAGCCTCGCCCCCGGCAGGCGCGCCATGCCGATCCACCGGCACCTGTCGCGCAGCCGCATGGAGAAGAAGTTCCCCGACCTCGCGCACGACGCCGCGATCGGCGCCGTGCAGTACTGGGACGCCTCCGTCGACGACGCACGCCTCGTCACGACGCTCGTGCGCACGGCCGCGTCCTACGGCGCGCACGCCGCCTCGCGCACGCAGGTCGTCTCGCTCACCAAGGGATCGACGGGCGCGGTGAACGGCGCCGTGCTCCAGGACCTCGAGACCGGGACCGAGATCACCGTCCGGGCCCGCGCCGTCATCAACGCGACCGGCGTCTGGACCGAGGACACCGAGGCGCTCGCCGGCAGCGAGGGCGGGCTGCGGGTCCTCGCGTCCAAGGGCGTCCACATCGTCGTCCCGCGCGAGCGGATCAAGGGCCAGGTCGGGCTGATCCTGCAGACCGAGAAGTCGGTCCTGTTCATCATCCCGTGGTCGCGCTACTGGATCATCGGCACCACGGACACCCCGTGGGAGCAGGACTTCCAGCACCCCGTCGCGACGTCGGCCGACATCGACTACGTGCTCGACCACGCGAACGCGGTGCTCGCCCACCCGCTCACGCGCGACGACATCATCGGCACCTACGCCGGGCTCCGCCCGCTCCTGCAGCCGGGCACCAAGGAGGGGACGAGCTCCGCGAAGGTCTCGCGCGAGCACACCGTCGCCTCCCCCACCCCGGGGCTGACCGTCATCGCCGGCGGCAAGCTCACGACCTACCGCGTGATGGCCAAGGACGCCGTCGACTTCGCGATCGGCCAGCGTGCGAGCGCCCTGCCCTCCATCACGCAGAAGATCCCGCTCCTGGGCGCCGTCGGGCTTGACGCCGTCCGACGCCAGGCGCGGCCGTGGGCCTCGCGCTACGGCTGGACGCCCGCGCTCGTCGACCACCTGCTGCACCGGTACGGGTCCAACCTCCGCGAGATCGTCGAGCTGTGCGAGGCCCGGCCTGACCTCGCGAAGCCGCTGGAGCACGCGCCCGCGTACCTGCGGGCCGAGATCGCGTACGGCGTCTCCCACGAGGGCTCGCTGCACCTCGAGGACCTGCTCCTGCACCGCACCCGGCTCAACTACGAGGTCGCCGACCGCGGCCTCGCCGCGCTGCCCGAGATCGCCGACCTCGTCGGCGAGCTGCTCGGGTGGGACGACGCGACCCGCGCCGCCGAGATCGCCAGCTACACCGACCGCGCGAACGCGGAGGCCGCCGCCGAGCAGGAGCCCGACGACGCCTCCGCCGAGCGCACCCGGCTCGAGGTCGACGACGTGTCGCCTCTCCAGCCGCTCCGCACCACCTGACAGCAGAACACCGCTCGCGAGCGCGCCTCGGGCGCCGTCCGGCAGGGGACGGCGCCCGACCAGGCCTCGCACACCGACCTCACGGGGCGCACGCCGACGGCGGACCGACCCGAGGACCCGACGCTCAGGCGCGCCGGGACGGTTGAGACAGAGAAGTCCACCACGAAAGAGAGAGCACGATGGATCAACTCCTCATGAACGCCTTCTGGTCCGAGATCCTCGGCACGGCGACCCTGATCCTCCTCGGAGCGGGCGTCGTCGCGAACGTCGTCCTGCCGAGGACCAAGGGCTTCAACGGCGGCTGGCTCCTCATCAACTTCGGATGGGGCCTCGCGGTCTTCACCGCCGTCTACGTGGCCTACAAGTCGGGTGCGCACCTCAACCCCGCCGTGACCATCGGCCTCTTCACCGCGCAGGAGCCGTTCTACTCCGTAACCGGCCCGGAGGGCCTGGTCACGGCGACGATCGAGCCCACCGTGGGGAACATGTTCATGTACTTCGGGGCGCAGATGATCGGTGCCTTCGTCGGTGCCGTGCTCGCGTTCCTCGCGTACAAGAAGCACTTCGACGAGGACGCCCCCGGGGCGACCAAGCTCGCCGTGTTCTCCACCGGCCCGGAGATCCGGTCCTACGCGTGGAACTTCATCACCGAGGTCATCGCGACCTTCGTGCTCGTGTTCTTCGTCGTGGCGTCCGGCAAGACACCGTCGGGCCTCGGCCCGCTCGCGGTCGCGCTCGTCGTGGTCGCGATCGGCGCCAGCCTCGGTGGTCCCACCGGGTACGCCATCAACCCTGCCCGTGACCTCGGTCCCCGCATCGCGCACGCGCTGCTGCCGATCCGGGGCAAGGGCTCGAGCGACTGGGCCTACTCGTGGGTCCCCGTCGCCGGTCCGCTGGTCGGCGGTGTCCTCGCCGGCCTGCTCGGCGCCGCCTGGATCTGACCGACCCGGACGAGCCGGACCTCTCCCCCGCGTGACCGGGGAGCCGGGGGCCTCCCCGGTCACGCGACCCGCCGCCGTCGGGCGCCGGGCACCCACACCAACCCGAACCCACACCGACGTGAAGGACTGAACGCACCATGGCCGACTACGTTCTCGCCATCGACCAGGGGACCACGAGCTCCCGGGCCATCGTCTTCAACCACTCCGGGGAGATCGTCTCCACCGGGCAGCTCGAGCACGACCAGATCTTCCCGCGCGCCGGGTGGGTGGAGCACAACCCGGAGCAGATCTGGAACAACGTCCGCGAGGCCGTGGGCCTCGCGCTCACCCGCGCCAACGTGACGCACCACGACATCGCGGCGGTCGGCATCACCAACCAGCGCGAGACCGCGGTCGTGTGGGACAGGACCACGGGCAAGCCGGTCTACAACGCAATCGTCTGGCAGGACACAAGGACCCAGAAGATCGTCGACGAGCTGGGCGGCTCCGACGGCCCCGAGAAGTACAAGTCGATCGTCGGCCTCCCGCTCGCGACCTACTTCTCCGGTCCCAAGGTGAAGTGGATCCTCGACAACGTCGAGGGTGCGCGCGAGAAGGCCGAGGCCGGCGACCTGCTGTTCGGCAACACCGACACGTGGACGCTGTGGAACCTCACGGGCGGCGTCAACGGCGGCGTGCACGTCACCGACGTGACCAACGCGTCGCGCACCATGCTCATGGACCTCGACACGCTCTCCTGGCGCGAGGACATCGCCGCGGACATGGGCATCCCGCTGTCCATGCTCCCCGAGATCAAGTCCTCCTCCGAGGTCTACGGGCACGGCCGCCAGCAGGGCCTGCTCCCCGGCGTGCCGATCGCGGGCATCCTCGGCGACCAGCAGGCGGCGACGTTCGGCCAGGCGTGCTTCGAGGTCGGGCAGGCCAAGAACACGTACGGCACCGGCAACTTCATGCTGCTCAACACGGGCACGGAGAAGGTCATGAGCCAGAACGGCCTGCTCACGACCGTCTGCTACAAGATCGGCGACCAGCCCGTCCGCTACGCGCTCGAGGGCTCGATCGCCGTCACGGGCTCGCTCATCCAGTGGCTGCGCGACAACCTCGGCATGTTCGAGGACGCGCCCGACGTCGAGTGGCTCGCGGGCAAGGTCGAGGACAACGGCGGCGCGTACTTCGTGCCCGCGTTCTCCGGTCTCTTCGCCCCGTACTGGCGCTCGGACGCGCGCGGCGCGCTCGTCGGCCTCACGCGGTACGTCAACCGCAACCACATCGCGCGGGCCGCGCTCGAGGCGACCGCCTACCAGACGCGCGAGGTGCTGGACGCGATGAACGCCGACTCCGGCGTCGACCTCACCGAGCTGCGCGTCGACGGCGGCATGGTCGCCAACGAGCTGCTCATGCAGTTCCAGGCCGACCAGCTCGGCGTCGACGTCGTGCGCCCCAAGGTCGCCGAGACCACCGCGCTCGGCGCCGCGTACGCCGCGGGCATCGCCGTCGGGTTCTGGAAGGGCGAGCAGGACGTCATCGACAACTGGGCCGAGGACAAGCGGTGGAGCCCGGCGATGGACGACTCCGAGCGCGAGCGCCTCTACCGGAACTGGAAGAAGGCCGTGACGAAGACGTTCGAGTGGGTGGACGAGGACGTGGAGCAGTAGTCCCCGTCACGACGGAGGTCCCGTCCGGAGGGGGTGGGGTGGTGTCGCCACGGCGACACGACCCCACCCCCTCCTTCGGCGTCGCCTCTCGTGCGGGGACCCGTCTCCCCACGACCGGAGAGGCGACGAGGGCGCCGGGTCAGCCGAGGCTGACGGGGAGGCGGGCGGCCAGGGGTCCCAGGTCCTCGCGCTCCGCGGCCGTGGGTGCGCGGCGGCCCGTCACGACGCGCAAGGCGTCCGGGTCGGCGAGGGACGGCGGGACCGGCGCGCCCAGGAGGGCCTCGAGCAGCGCGCGGGACGCCGCGAGCGTCTCGGCCGGCGGGTCGGCCGCGGCCGGCAGGTGCGCCACGAGGTCGAGGTGGTGCACGGTCCACTCCAGGACGTACGCGTCGAGGAAGTCGCGGACGGTGAGGGTCTCGCCCTGCGTCCCGACCCGCGCACCCGGGTCCGCGAGCTCGGCCGCCCGGCCCGCGGCGGCGAGGAGGTCGTCCACGTGGTGCCGGAGCGCACCCGGCCGCCCGTACGCCGCCGCGAGCCGCGCGACGAGGCGGCCGTGGGGGTCGGGGTGCTCCTCGCCGGCGCCGACCCGCCAGTAGGAGACCGCGTCGACGGTCGGCGCGGCGTCCTGCGGGGTCACCAGGGTGACGAGGACGTCCTGCGCACCGATGGTCAGGTGGCACACGAGGTCGCGCACGAGCCAGCCGGTGCAGCCCGACGGCCGCTCCCAGTCCTCGTCGCCGAGCGCGTCCACGGCGTCCTGGAGGGCGGTCACGGCCCGGGTGAAAGGGAGCACCTCGCCACGCTAGCCCCGCGGACCCGGCCGGCCCAGCGCATTCCCCGCGCCGCGGTGGCTCCCGCCCGCGGGAGTCCCTACGGTGGTCGGGTGCGCGCGTGGGTCTACGAGCGGTACGGCGACGTCGACGAGCTGCACCTCCGTGACGTGCCGGAGCCAGTGCCGGCGAAGGGCGAGGTCCTCGTCGAGGTCGTCGCGACGTCCGTGAACCTGTCGGACTGGGAGGCCCTGCGGGGCAGCCCGGGCTACGCGCGCCTCGACGGGCTCCGCGCGCCACGCACCCGGGTCCTCGGCTCCGACGTCGCCGGCCGCGTCGTCGCGGTCGGGGACGGCGTCACGCGCTTCCGCCCGGGCGACGAGGTCTACGGCGACAACCTCCCGCGCCGCGGCGGGTTCGCGGAGCTCGTGACGATGCCGGAGAAGGCGGTGGCGCACAAGCCGCCGGGGCTCACCTTCGTCCAGGCGTCCACGATCCCGCAGGCGGGCGTCATCGCGCTCCAGGCCCTCGAGCCAGCGGCTCCGGAGGCTCGCGTGCTCGTCAACGGCGCGGGCGGCGGTTCCGGGAGCCTCATGGTCCAGCTCGCCGTCGCGCGAGGCCTGCGCGTCACCGCGGTGGACAACGCGGGCAAGCTCGACTTCCTCCGGCGGCTGGGTGCGCACGAGGTGATCGACTACCGCCAGACCGACTTCACGCGGACCGGACCGTACGACCTCGTCGTCGACCTCGTCGCGCACCGGTCCGTGTTCGCCTACCGGCGCGCGCTCGCCCGCGGAGGTCGGTGCCTGATGGTCGGAGGCACGCTGCGGACGCTGCTCCGCATGCTCACCGTCGGGCCCGTCCTGGGAGCGCTGACCGGTGCCCGGCTCGGCGTGCTCTTCGTGCGCCAGGGGCCGCGCCACTTCGCCCCGCTCGCCGACCTGTGCGCCGCCGGCGTCGTCGAGATCCCCGTCGACCGTACGTTCCCCCTCGCGGACGTGCCCGCCGCGCTCACGCTGCACGGTGAGGGGCGCGCCCTCGGCAAGGTCGTCGTCACCGTGCGCGACGACGCTGGCTAGGGTGGGGCGCGTGAGCGTCCTGCGCGAGACCAGCTACACCGTCCCCGGCATCCACGTCACCGACCGCGAGCTCGCGGTGCCGCTCGTCTGGGGCGACGACGGCGACCCGCGCCGCCTGACGCTGTTCGTGCGCGAGCTCGTCGACCCCGTGCGCCGTCGCGACGACCTGCCGCTGCTCGTCTTCCTCCAGGGCGGCCCGGGCGGCAAGGGGCCGCGCCCCACCAGCCCCGACGGCTGGGTCGGCACGGCGCTCGAGACGCACCGGGTGGTGCTGCTCGACCAGCGGGGCACCGGGCGCTCGTCGGCCGTGCGGGGCGCGGCGCTCGCGGCCCGCGGGACGGGCGCCGCCCAGGCCGACTACCTGTCGCACTTCCGCGCCGACGCGATCGTCGCGGACGCGGAGCACGTGCGACGCACGGTCTACGGCGGCGGGCGCTGGTCGTCGCTCGGGCAGTCGTACGGCGGCTTCCTCACCATGACCTACCTGTCCCGGGCGCCCGAGGCCCTCGACGCGTGCTACGTGACGGGCGGCCTGCCGGGCCTGACGGCGGACGCGCGCGAGGTCTACCGCCGCACCCAGCCGCGCGTCGTCGCGAAGAACGCCGCCTACCGGGAGCGGTACCCCGACGACGCGGCCCGGCTCGCGCGCGCCGCGGACCGCCTGGCCGTGGGCGACGTGCGCGTGCCCGACGGCGACGTGCTCACCGTCCGCCGGCTCCAGTCGCTCGGCATGGACCTCGGGATGAAGCCCGGCCCGGAGCGCATCCACTGGGTCGTCGACGAGGCGTTCGACGCCGACGCGCCCGACGAGCTCACCGACACCTTCCTCGCGGAGGTCGCCGCGGCGACGTCGTTCCGCACCAACCCGCTCTACGCCGTCCTGCACGAGTCGATCTACGCGCAGTCCGGCACCGGACCCACGGCCTGGGCAGCCGAGGCGGTGCGTGCCGAGGACCCCGCGTTCGACCCGGCGGCCCGGCCGCTGCTGCTCACGGGCGAGATGATCTACCCCTGGATGTTCGACGAGGTCGCGGCGCTGCGTCCCTTCCGCGCCGCGGCGGAGGCGCTCGCCGCGCGCGAGGACTGGCCAGACCTGTACGACCTCGACGTGCTCGCCCGCAACGAGGTGCCCGTCGAGGCGGCGGTCTACCACGACGACATGTTCGTCGACGCGGGCCTCTCGCTCGACACCGCGGCCCGCGTGGGCAACGTCCGCACGTGGGTGACCAACGAGTTCGAGCACGACGGCCTGCGCACGGGCGACGTCCTCGCCCGCCTGCGCGACCGCCTCGCCGCCCGAGGCGGCCCCCTCCCCACGTGACCCCACCTGACGGTCACGACGGGGCGTGCTTCGCCAGGAACGCGTAGACCTCTGTCGCGTCGACGCCCGGGAACGCGCCGGACGGGAGCGCAGAGAGCACGTGCTGGTGCATGCGGGCGCTCGGCCACGACGCGTCCTCCCAGCGCCTCGCCGCGTCGGCGGCGGGGCGGCGGCAGCACGACTCGTCGGGGCACGACGACTGGCGCCGCACGGTCGTGTCCCGGCCGCGGAACCACTTGGCCGACGCGAACGGGACCCCGACGGCGATCGAGAACTGGCCGGTCGTCGTCGTGCCGGTCTGCGTGGAGCACCAGAACGTCCCGGCGGGCGTGTCGGTGTACTGGTACGACTCCTGCGCGCGGTCGCGGCGCGCGAACGCCTCCCGGACGGCCCACCTGCGGCAGACCATCTGGCCCTCGATCGCGCCGGTCACGTCGGCCGGCAGGGGGAGCCCGTCGTTCTCGTAGCCGCGGAACAGCGCGCCGTCGTCGCCCACACGCAGGAAGTGCAGCGGGATGCCGAGGTGCACCGTCGCGAGGTTGGTGAAGCGCTGCGCCGCGGCCTCGTGCGTCACGCCGAACGCGTCGCGCAGGTCCTCGACCGCGAGGTCCTTCTCGCGCTTGCGCCGCTCCAGGAAGTCGACCGCCGCGCTCTGCGGGATGAGGCAGCACGCCGCGAAGTACGTGATCTCGACGCGCTGGCGCAGGAACTCCGCGTACGAGCGCGGCCGCTCGTGCCCGAGCACGCGGTGCGCGATCGCCTGGAGGGCGAGCGAGCGCAGGCCGTGGCCGCCGGGGATGGACGCGGGGGGCAGGTAGATGCGCCCGTTCTCCAGGTCCGTGACCGTGCGCGTCGAGTGCGGCAGGTCGTCGACGTGCCAGATGGTGAAGCCGAGCTGCTCCGCCATGCGCGCGACCGTGCGGTGCGTCAGCGCGCCGACCGTGTACCCGGCCTTGCGCGCCATGTCCTCGGCGAGCTCCTCGATCTCCGGGTAGTAGTTGTCACGCGCCTGGCGCTCGAGGCGCAGCTCCGTGTTCGCGCGGCGCGCCTCCTCGGGGGTCGCGACGGCCTCCGTCGCGCGGCGCTGGAGCTCGGCGTGCAGCCCGACGAGGTGCTCCAGGACGGGCAGCGGGAGCTTCTGGCTCGCCTTCACGGCCGGCAGGCCCAGCCCGGCGAACAGCGGACCGCGCTGCGCGCGGTCGAGCGCGATCTCCAGAGCGGCCCGGCGCGACGGCGGCTCGTCGGTGAGCAGGTCCGTCACCGAGACGTCGAGCGCCTGGGCGAGGTGCTGCAGGAGCGACAGCCGCGGCTCGCGGCGCCCGTTCTCGATCATCGACAGCAGGCTCGGGGCGGTGCCGACCGCGGCGCCGAGCGCGTCGAGCGTGAGGCCACGGGTCGTGCGGACGTGGCGCAGGCGGCGGCCGAGCGTGAGGAGGTCCGCCTGCGGCCCGGGCGCCGCCTCCTCGCGGGCGCGACCGCCGGAGCGGCTGTTCGGCGGATCCGTGGGCGGTGAGGTGGCCATGACTTGACGATATGTCAAGATCAGCGATTCTTCACCGCGTCCTGGTTAGAAATCCTGACCGCTGGGGCCCGAAGGTGGAAGGAGCACGAGGCCACCGCCGACCCTTGGGAGCGCCCCCGATGAGCACAGCCGCCCGCACCGTCCACCCGCGCCGCACGCGGTCCGCCGCCCTGCTCGACGACGTCGAGACCGACCTCGTCGGGCTGCGTGCCACGTCCGGCTCGGTCTCCGCGTTCGGCAGTGGCGACCCGCGCCCCCGCGACGCCCGCGCGTGGGTGCGCGAGATCGCGAACCTCACCGAGCCCGACGCGATCGTGTGGTGCGACGGCTCCGCAGCGGAGAAGCGACGGCTCATCGACCTCCTCGTCGACGCCGGGACGCTGCTCCCCCTCGACCCCGAGCTGCGCCCGGGCAGCTACCTCGCGCGCTCCGACCCGAGCGACGTCGCGCGCGTCGAGTCCCGGACGTTCATCTGCTCGCGCGCCGAGGTCGACGCCGGACCGACGAACAACTGGCGCGAGCCGGAGGCCATGCGCGCCGAGCTGCGCGGCGTGTTCGAGGGATCGATGCGCGGCCGCACGATGTACGTCGTCCCGTTCTCGATGGGTCCGGTCGGCGGGCCGATCTCGCAGGTCGGCATCGAGGTCACCGACTCGCCGTACGTCGTGGTGAGCATGGGGATCATGACGCGCGTCGGCCAGGAGGTCATGGACCTCATCGACGCCGGCACCCCGTTCGTCCCGGCGGTCCACTCGGTCGGCGCCCCGCTCGTCGACGACACCGGCGCCGTCACGGACGACGTGCCGTGGCCGTGCAACGACACCAAGTACATCGTCCAGTTCCCCGAGACGCGCGAGATCTGGTCCTACGGCTCGGGGTACGGCGGCAACGCGCTCCTCGGCAAGAAGTGCTTCGCGCTGCGCATCGCGTCCGCGATGGCGCGCGACGAGGGCTGGCTCGCCGAGCACATGCTGCTCATCCGCGCGACGTCGCCCGAGGGCCGGGCCTACCACCTCGCCGCGGCCTTCCCGTCCGCGTGCGGCAAGACCAACCTCGCGATGCTGCGACCGACGATCCCCGGCTGGACCGTCGAGACCATCGGCGACGACATCGCGTGGCTGCGCCCCGGCCCCGACGGCCGCCTGCGCGCGATCAACCCCGAGGCCGGCTTCTTCGGCGTCGCGCCCGGCACCGGCGTCGAGACCAACCCGGCCGCGGTCGAGACGTTCGCGCGCGACACGATCTTCACGAACGTCGCGCTCACCGACGACGGCGACGTCTGGTGGGAGGGCCTGACCCCCGAGCCGCCCGCGCACCTGATCGACTGGACCGGCCAGGACTGGACGCCCGACGCCGGCCGCCCCGCCGCGCACCCGAACTCGCGGTTCACCGTCTCCGCCGCGCAGTGCCCGACGATCGCCGACTCGTGGGAGGACCCCGAGGGCGTCCCGATCGACGCGATCGTGTTCGGCGGGCGCCGCGCGACCAACGTGCCGCTCGTCGCGCAGGCGTACGGGTGGGAGCACGGCGTGTTCATGGGCGCGACCATCTCCTCCGAGCAGACGGCCGCCGCCGAGGGCACCGTCGGCGCGCTGCGCCGCGACCCGTTCGCCATGCTGCCCTTCTGCGGCTACAACATGGCCGACCACTGGGCGCACTGGCTCCGCGTCGGTGCCTCGCTCGACCCTGACAAGCGGCCGAAGATCTTCCAGGTCAACTGGTTCCGCAAGGACGCCGACGGCCGCTTCCTCTGGCCCGGGTTCGGCGAGAACTCGCGCGTCCTCGCGTGGATCGCGGCGCAGGTCGACCGGTCGCGCGGCGTGCGCACCGACTCCGGCGCCGTGAAGAGCCCCGTCGGCCTGCTGCCCGCGCCGGGCGCGCTCGAGCTCGGCGGCCTCCACATGGACGACGGCGACCTCGACGCCCTGTTCGACGTCTCGCCCGAGCAGTGGCTCGCCGAGGCCGAGCTGACCGCCGAGTTCTTCGACACGTTCGGCAACCGCGTGCCCGACGAGCTGTGGGCGCAGCTCGCCCGGCTGCGGGACCGGCTCGGAGCCTGACGCGCGGGCCGCCCGGCGTCGCGTCCCCCACCACCGGGGACGGGGCGCAGGGCGGTCGCCGCCCGCGTGCGTGCGCCCGTGCACGCTCGCACGATGGAGATGTCGGCTCCAGCAGACGGGCCTCGGTGCAGCACCGACCGAAGGACCCACCATGATCAGCACGGACCAGATCGAGAGGCTGCTCTCCGGCGGCACCGTCGTCTCGCAGGCCGGTGAGAAGGTCGGCACGGTCGGCCAGGTGTTCCTCGACGACCGCACCGGCGAGCCCGCGTGGGTGACGGTGAAGACCGGCCTGTTCGGCACCGCCGAGTCCTTCGTCCCCCTCGCGGACGCGGACGTGCAGGGCGACGAGGTCCGCGTCCCGTACACCAAGGACACCGTCAAGGACGCTCCCCGGGTCGACGACTCCGAAGAACACCTCTCGCACGAGGAGGAGACGGAGCTCTACCGCTACTACGGCCGAGCGTCCGCTCCGGACGACGCGCCCTCCGCGCGGGAGGCCGGCACGTCCGAGCACGACCGGGTGGGTGAGAGCGCCGAGGCCGGGGTCGGCAGGCACGCCGCCGGCCCACCCGGGGACGACGCGCCGCTCGGCTCCGGAGGCCGGCGGAGCGACCCTGGAGCCGGCCCGGAGGGCACGTACCGGCTGCGCCGCTACGTCGTCACGGAGTACGTCGCCGAGACGGTGCCCGTCGACGAGCTGCCGCAGCCTCCGCAGCCCCCGGGCGAGGGCGCCGGCGCCGAGTCGTCGCCCGGCAGGAACCCTCGAGAGGAGCGCCGGTCATGAGCACGAGCTACGGGGCGACCCCGCCCCAGGACGACCGCCCGGGCCACGGCCCCCGCGGCGCCGAACCTCACGGCACAGATCCTCGCGACACAGATCCTCGCGGCACAGATCGTGGCGGCACGGGCCCTCGCAGCACGGACGAGCCCCTCGCCCGCGACCGTGACGCCGTCGTGGCGCGCGAGAGGGAGGAGTACGGCGGCATCAAGATCGGCTCGGCCTTCTTCGGGTGGCTCACCGCCACCGGGACCGCCGTCCTGCTCACGGCCCTGGCCGCCGCCGCCGGCGCGGCCTTCGGCCTCTCCGGTACCACCGATGCCCAGGAGGTCGTCGACCAGGCGAGCGAGAACGCCGAGACGATCGGCATCGTCGGCGGCATCGTGCTGGTCGTCGTGCTGTTCGTCGCCTACTACTGCGGCGGCTACGTCGCGGGTCGCATGGCGCGCTTCGACGGCGCGAAGCAGGGCCTCGCCGTGTGGCTGTGGGCCGTGGTCGTCGCGATCGTGCTCGCCCTCCTGGGACTCGTGGCAGGAAGTCGGTACAACGTGCTGTCGCAGCTCAACACGTTCCCCCAGATCCCGGTGAGCACGAGCGACCTCACGACCGGTGGTGTCATCGCCCTCGTCGCGGCCGCCGTGGTGAGCCTCGTCGGCGCCGTCCTCGGCGGCCTCGCGGGCATGCGCTTCCACCGCAGGGTGGACCGGGCCGGCCTGGAGGCCTAACACCGGGACGAGATCGTCGGCACGACCGATGCGCCCCGGTTCGAGCGCTGCACTCCCCCGTGCAGCACTCGAACCGGAGCGCATCGTCCGGCACGGCACGGGTCGCCGTCAGTACGCCGTGCCCATGAGGTCGCGGACGTCGGCGAGGGTGCGGTCGGCGATCGCGTTCGCGCGGGCGTTGCCCTCGCGGAGCACGCCGAGGGGGTCGGGGCCGTCGCCTGCGGCCAGGGCCCGGCGTCGGGCCCGCAGGGGGCGCAGGTGCTCGACGAGCGCGTCGGTCACCACCTGCTTGAGCCGCCCCGCGCCCGCCGCGCCGACCTCGTCCGCGAGCGCCTCCGGCGTCGTCCCGGCCGCGAACGCGCCGAGCGTGAGGAGGTTCGCGACCTCCGGGCGGCGCTCGGGCTCGTACGTGACGTGTCGCTCGGAGTCCGTGCGGTGGCGGCGGACGAAGCGCGCGGTGGCGTCCTCGTCGTCGCGCAGCTCGAGCGCGTTCCCGGCGGACTTGCTCATCTTGCGCCCGTCCGTGCCGAGCACGGTGGGGGCGGGCGCGAGCAGCACGTCGGGCTCGGGGAAGTACGGCTGCGCGGCGGCGTAGCGCTGGTTGAAGCGGCGCGCGATCGTCCGCGTGAGCTCGACGTGCGGGAGCTGGTCCTGCCCGCCGGGCACGAGGTTGCCGTGGCAGAACAGGATGTCGGCGGCCTGGTGCACGGGGTAGGTGAACAGCAGGCCGCTCATGGGCCGCCCCTGCCGGGCCGCGGCGGCGACGGCCTCGGCCTTCACGGTCGGGTTGCGCTCGATCTCGGCCGTCGTGACGAGACTGAGGAACGGCAGCAGGAGCTGGTTGAGGGCCGGGACCGCGGAGTGCGCGAAGATCGTCGTGCGCGCGGGGTCGATCCCTGCGGCGAGGTAGTCGAGCACGACCTCCCGCACGGTCGCGGGCAGGTCGCCGGCGTCGTCGCGGTCCGTGATGACCTGGTAGTCGGCGACGACGAGCACGACCTCCACGCCGTCGTCCTGGAGCCGCACGCGGTTGGCGAGCGTGCCGAGGTAGTGGCCGAGGTGCAGCACGCCGGTCGGACGGTCGCCGGTGAGGACGCGGTACCCGGACGGGTCGGTCGCGAGGCGGGCCTCGATCTGCGCGGACCGCTCGCGCGCGGCGGCGACGGACGCGGTCGACGACGGCGTGGCTCCGTCCGCGGGGCGGGTCGCCCCGGCGGGGGCGAGGGTCGTGGTCATGGTGGCTCTCCTTCGGCGGGGAGCCGCGCGCCGCGTCCCGGTCGGGTGGGCCCGGGCGTGACGACGTCCCGGCTGCGGCGCGCAGCTCGGGACGGGGGCAGGACTGGTCACGGCTGCGGGGGCAGCCACCACCAGCTCTGCGTGATCATGCGTCCACCCTACGCCGCGGGTCCCGCGGGAATGGAGCCCCGGGTCAGCCCCGCGCGACCGGAGCCCGGTCTGCGGGGACGGCCGGGCAGCGTCGCGACCGCGACCCCGGCGAGGCACAGCGCGCCACCGGCGAGGGTGACGACCGCGGGGACCTCGGCGAGCACGAGCCAGGACAGCACGACGACGAGCGGCGGGACGAGGTACGTCGTCGCCGCGGCGCGGCCCGCGCCGAGCCGCGAGAGCGCGTAGCCCCAGGTCGTGAACGCGACGGCGGTCGGGCCGAGCCCGAGCAGCACGACCGCCCACGTCGACGACGACGGCGCGGTGGCGGCGTCGGCTGCGAGCGCCGGGGCGAACGGCAGGAGGGCGGCGGTGCCCGCGAGACACCCGACCCACGTCATGGTCAGCGCGTCCACGCGCGCGAGGAGCCGCTTCTGCGACGTCGCACCCGCGGCGTAGAGGACGGCGGCCGTGAGCCCGAGGACGACGCCCAGCACGTCGCGCTCACCCGACGACGTCGCCGCCGCGATGACCGCGACCCCGGCGAACGCCGCGGCCATGCCCACGAGCAGGCGGCGCGGGAAGCCCTCGCCGAGCAGGACGCCGGCGAGGACCGCGACGAGGACGGGCGCGACGTTGACGAGCAGCGCCGTCGTGCCCGCGTCGAGGTGACGCTCGGCGGCGTTGAGCGCGAGGTTGTAGAGGCTGAACCACCCCACGCCCCACGCGAGGACGCCCACGAGCACCCTGCCCCGCGGGAGCACGGGCCGGTGCCCGCTGCGCATCCACCGCACGGCGACGATCACGGTCAGCCCGACGCTCCCCGCGAGCTGGCGGCCGAGCGCGAGCGCGCCGGGGTCGTAGTCGTGCCCGGCGGCGCGCACGCCGATGAACGCCGAGGCCCACAGGACCACGGTGACGGCGACGGCCGCGACGACGAGGGCGGCGCCGCGGCGTCCGGACGCGGCGGCGGGGGCTGCCGCGGGCGGGCCGCCGGCCGGCGCGGCGGAGACGACGGACGGGGCTGCGGTCTCGGGTGCGGTCACGTCCTCGATGGTCGCGCGCCCCCACCGTTCAGCACCAGCACGCGTTCCTTCCGCTCGATTCAGTCTCGCTGTAGCGTGGAGGGATGCTCGACGTCCACCGCCTGCGCATCTTCCGCTCCGTCGTCGCGAGCGGTTCGGTCCAGGCCGCCGCGACCGCGCTCGGGTACACGCCGTCCGCCGTGAGCCAGCACGTCGCCGCGCTGCAGCGCGAGACGGGCCTGACGCTCCTCGAACGCGCGGGTCGCGGCGTGCGGCCCACCGCGTCGGGGATCGCGCTCGCCGCCCAGGCCGACGGCGTGCTCGCGCGCCTCGGCGAGGCAGAGGCTGTCGTCGCGGACCTGCGCGCGGGACGGACCGGCTCGCTCTCCCTCGCCTACTTCGCCTCCGTGGGCGCCGCGTGGCTGCCGCACGTCGTGCGCCGGCACACGACCGACTTCCCCGGCGTCCGCCTCGACCTGGAGCTGAGCGAGACCATCCCGGACGACCCCGACTCGCGGGCCGACGTCCAGCTCGTGGTCGCGCCGCGCGGGTTCGACCCCGGCGGCGGCTTCCGCGCGTACCACCTGCTCGACGACCCGTACGTCGTCGTGCTGCGCGACGACCACCACCTGGTGCACCGCGACGAGGTCGAGCTCGTCGAGCTGCGCGGCGAGCGCTGGGTCGACAACGACTTCGCGCGCGGCTGGTGCCGCCGCAACCTCGTCGAGGCGTGCACGGCCGCCGGGTTCAGCCCGCCGTTCCACGTCGAGGCGCACGACTACCCCACGGCGATCGCGTTCGTCGGGGCCGGGGTCGGCGTCACGGTCCTGCCCGCGCTCGGCGCCGCGCACCTGCCGCCCGGGCTCGTCGCCGTCCCCGTCGTCCGGCCGGCTCCCGTGCGCTCGATCCACGCCGTGCTGCGCGACGCCGTTGGCGGCACGCCCCCGGCCCGGGCCGTCCTCGACACGCTGCACGACGTCGCGGGCGCGCGTGTCGATCTCGCGGGATCCCGTTCGACCTGAGGATGAGAGGGTCGGGAGGTCCGGCCCGCCGACACCAGGAGACGACGATGAAGTACATGCTCATCATGCGCGGCAGCGACGAGAGCCAGGCGGCGTTCGAGGACGTCTCGTTCGACGAGATGCTCGAGACCGTCGGGCGGTTCAACGACGAGCTGATCCGGGCGGGCGTCCTGCTCGCGGCCGAGGGCCTGGACGACGCCGCGCAGGGCGTGGTCGTCGACCTCTCGTCCGACGTGCCCGTCGTGACCGACGGCCCGTACGGGGAGACCAAGGAGCTGTTCGGCGGCTACTACGTCCTCGACGTCGCGTCGAAGGAGGAGGCCGTCGAGTGGGCCAAGCGGCTCCCGTACTCCGGCCCCGGGGCCAAGGTTGAGGTCCGCCGCGTCACGACGATCGACGAGTTCCCGCAGGACAACGAGTGGATCCGCAAGGAGCGGGCGTGGCGCGAGGCGACCGGCCAGCTGTGAGCGCACCCGGCGCGGGAGCCGGTCCGGGGGTCGGCCAGAGCCAGCAGGCCGACCCGGGCCGGCGCGCGGTCGAGGCCGTGTGGCGCATCGAGTCCGCACGGATCGTGGGGGCGCTCGCGCGGTACACCGGCGACTTCGCGCTCGCCGAGGACCTCGCGCAGGAGGCGCTCGCCGAGGCGCTCGTCGCCTGGCCCCGCGACGGCGTGCCGCGACACCCCTCGGGCTGGCTCCTCACGGTCGGCAGGCGCCGCGCGATCGACGCGTTCCGCCGCCGTGCCGCCCTCGACGAGCGCTACGCGGCGCTCGCCCACGGACTGGGCGAGGGCGCCGTCGTCACCGGCGGCCCGCCGTCGGGCCCCGCGGACGGCGCGGGCACCGACCTGCTGTGGGACCCGGACCAGGTCGACGACGACGTGCTCGCCCTGATGTTCGTCGCGTGCCACCCGGTGCTCTCGCCGGAGGCGCGCGTCGCGCTCACCCTGCGCGTGGTCGGGGGCCTCTCGAGCGACGAGGTCGCGCGCGCGTTCCTCGTGCCCACGGCGACGGTCCAGGCCCGCATCACACGCGCCAAGAAGACCCTCGCCGCGGCCGGCGTGCCGTTCGGCGTGCCGCCGGCCGACGAGCGGCGCGAGCGCCTGGGCTCCGTGCTCCACGTGCCGTACGTGATCTTCACGGAGGGGTCCACGGCCACGACCGGCGAGGACTGGCTGCGCCCCGACCTCGCGCACGAGGCGCTCCGGCTCGCGCGCGTCCTCGCCGGACTGGTCCCGGACGAGCACGAGGCCCACTCGCTCGTCGCGCTCCTCGAGCTCACCGCCGCGCGGTTCCCCGCCCGCACCACGCCCGACGGCGACCCCGTGCTGCTCGCGGACCAGGACCGACGGCGCTGGGACCGGTCCGCGATCCGGCGCGGTCGCGCGGCGCTGGCCCGCGCCGACGCGGTCGGGTCGCCCGGTCACGGGCGCGGCGCCTACGGCCTCCAGGCCGCGATCGCCGAGTGCCACGCGGTCGCCGCGTCGGTCGAGGAGACGGACTGGGACCGCGTCGTCCTCCTCTACGAGGCGCTGGGACGGCTCGCGCCGTCGCCCGTCGTGGAGCTCAACCGGGCCGTGGCCGTCGCGATGGCGCACGGCCCGGCGCCGGCGCTGCGGATCGTCGACGAACTCGTCGCGACCGACCGTCTGCCCGGGTTCCACCTCCTGCCGAGCGTGCGCGCCGAGCTGCTCGGCCGCCTCGGCCGCGTCGAGGAGGCGCGCGCGGAGTACGAGCTCGCGGTGCGGCTGTGCCCGAACGCGCGCGAGCAGGACCTGCTGCGCCGCAAGGCCGCCGCGCTCGGGGCGTGACGCGCGACGCTGCGAGAATCGGTGCGTGAACGAGACCCCCGACCCCCGCACCGACTGGCGGCCGCACGTCGCCGACCCGGCCGCCCGACCGGCGTCGACCCTGCCCCACGTGGTGTTCCACGAGCCGCGCATCCCCGGCAACACGGGCAACGCGATCCGCCTCGCCGCGGTGACCGGGGCGCGGCTGCACCTCGTCGAGCCGCTCGGGTTCGACCTGGACGAGCCCAGGCTGCGCCGCGCGGGCCTCGACTACCACGACCTCGCGGCCGTCGAGGTGCACGCGGACCTGGACGCCGCGCTCGCGACCCTCCGCGGCCGGGTCTTCGCGTTCACGACGCGCGCGACGACGTCGTTCACGGACGTCACCTACCGGCCGGACGACGTCCTGCTGTTCGGCCCCGAGCCGACGGGCCTGCCCGCCGCGGTGCTCGCCCACGAGCGGATCACGGACCAGCTGAAGATCCCCATGCTGCCCGGGCGCCGCTCGCTCAACCTCACCAACGCGGCGTCGATCGCCGTCTACGAGGCGTGGCGGCAGACGGGCTTCGCCGGCGGCACGTAAGGGAAAGCACGTACCTGGTGGAGGTCAAAGTTACGTAGTCCACGAGTTGCTGGCAGGGCGGCGCCACGGTGAACTGTGGCCGAGCCGATCCCGGCCACCACACCTGAGCAAAGGAGCTCCATGCGAACCATCCGACTGCGCACCCTGGCCGTCTCCGCCCTCGCTGCGGCCGCCGTCGCGATCGCGCCCTCGGCGAGCGCGGCCCCCTACGACGGCGGCGTGTGCTCGTTCGACGTGACCCGGACCGGGAACGTCTTCACCGTCAGCGCGGGCACGTGCGACTGGGTCCTGCTCGAGGTCTACGGCTCCGCCTACGGGATGAACCTCAACCGCTCGGTCTCCACGACGAGCGTCGCGTCGGTGACGATCGAGGGCCCGGCCTGGGGCGTGACCGGCGCCGCCGCGGTGGGCCGCAAGGCCGGAGTGACGGGCCCCGTCGTCCGCGTGCTCTGACCGCTCCCGCCCACCGTCGTGGGCGCACGAAGGGCCCGACCCCCTCACGGGGGCCGGGCCCTTCCCTGCTGTCACGAGGTCGTGTCAGACGAGGTCGCGGACCGCCGCGTACTGGTCGCGGATCGCCGGGACCGGGTCGGCCTCGACCACCGTGGCCGACGACGCGGCCCACGTGGGCGGGGCGACGTCCGCCCCTGAGCCGCCCGTCTCGTGCGCGGCGAGGACCCACGCCGCCTGGCGCGCGGCGCCGTCGGCCACGTACTCGCCCGGCTCGGGGACCGTGACGGGCAGGCCCAGGACCTGCGGCGCGATGCGCCGGACCGCCTCGGACTGCGCGCCGCCGCCGATGAGCTGCACGCGCTCGACCCGCACGCCGAGCGCCCGCAGCGCGTCGAGCCCGTCCGCGAGGCCGCACAGCATGCCCTCGACGTACGCGCGCGCGAGGTGCTCCGGCGTCGACGTGCCGAGCCGGATCCCGTGCAGCGTGCCCGACGCGTCGGGGCGGTTGGGCATGCGCTCGCCCTCCAGGTACGGCACGAGCACGAGCCCGTCCGCGCCGGGAGGCGCCTGGAGCGCGAGCCGCGACAGCCCCGCGTGGTCGACGCCGAGGACGGCGCGCGCCGCGTCGAGCACCCGGCTCGCGTTGAGCGTCACCGCGAGCAGCAGGTACCGGCCCGTCGCGTCGGAGAACCCGTTGACGAGGCCGGAGCCGTCCGCCGTGCGGTCGTCGGTCACGGCGGACACGACGCCCGACGTCCCGATCGACACCGCGACGTCGCCCGCGACCATGCCGAGGCCGAGCGCGGCACCGGCGTTGTCGCCCGCGCCGGGGCCGAGCAGCGTGCCGCCCTCGACCGCGCTCCCTGCGACCGACGCGTGCGCGACGCCCGCCACGGCGGACGGAGCGACCACGCGCGGGAGCACGACGTCGGTCCGGCCGAACGCGAGCTCCAGCAGGTCGAGGCGGTACGCGCCCCGGCCGTCGTCCCCATCGTCGCGGGTCGCGTCGTAGTACCCCGTCCCGGACGCGTCGGACGCGTCGGTGGCGAGCGCGTCGAGGTCCGGGCCGAGCGGCGCGGACTCGTCGCCCACCGGGCCGTACCCCGCGATGCGCCACGTGAGCCAGTCGTGCGGCAGCGCGACGGCGGCGACGCGCGCCGCGTTCTCCGGCTCCGCGTCGCGCAGCCAGCGCAGCTTCGTCACCGTGAGCGACGCGACCGGCACCGACCCGATCGCGTCGGCCCACGCCTGGGCGCCCGCCTCGGTCGCGGACTCGACCCGGTCGTGGGCGTCGGGGACGCCCTCGGCGAGGCGGGCCTCGCCGAGCTCGCGGATCAGGTCGCGCGCGGCCGGGGCCGAGCGCGTGTCGTTCCACAGGAGCGCGTCGCGGACGACGTTCCCCTCCGCGTCGAGCGCGACGAGCCCGTGCTGCTGGCCGCCGACGGCGAGCGCCGCGACGTCGTCGAGCCCGCCCGCCGCGGACGCGGCCTCGCGGAACGCGGCCCACCACGCGTCGGGGTGCACCTCGGTGCCGTCGGGGTGCTTGGCCGAGCCGGTGCGCACGAGGGCGCCCGTCGCGGCGTCGCGCACGACGACCTTGCAGGACTGCGTGGACGTGTCGACGCCGGCGACGAGCGTGCGCTCGCCGCCGGCGTCGGACGTCCTGGCGTCGGTCGTCACCTCAGCCGATCAGGTGCTCGAGCGCGAGCTGGTTGAGGCGCACGAAGCCGAAGTCGCGGTTCGCCGCGGCGTCGACGTCGAACTCCTCGTACGCGCTGCGGTCCGCGAGCAGGTCGGCCACGGACTCGCCCTCGGCGAGGGTCGGCTGGCCCAGCTCGAACACGCCGGAGTGCGCGAACGCCTCCTGGACGCGGGAGTCGGCACGGTAGGCCGCGGCCTTGCGCGCGAGCAGGCGGTAGGTCTCCATGTTGGCGCGCGCGGAGTCCCACACGCCGACCTCGCTCTCGGTGCGCGACGGCTTGTAGTCGAAGTGGCGCGGGCCCGTGTACGTGGGGCCGCCGTTCGGGAAGCCGTTCTCGAGCAGGTCGACCGTGAAGAAGGCCGAGAGCAGGTCGCCGTGGCCGAACACGAGGTCCTGGTCGAACTTGATCGAGCGCTGGCCGTTGAGGTCGATGTGGAAGAGCTTGCCCGCCCACAGCGCCTGGGCGAGGCCGTGCGTGTAGTTGAGGCCGGCCATCTGCTCGTGGCCCGTCTCCGGGTTGAGGCCCACGATGTCGCCGTTGTCGAGCTTGGCGATGAGGCCGAGCGCGTGACCGATCGTCGGCAGGAAGATGTCGCCGCGGGGCTCGTTCGGCTTGGGCTCGAGCGCGATCTTGAGGTCGTAGCCCTTCTCCTTGATGTACGCCGCGGTGAGGTCGAGGCCCTCGGCGTAGCGCTCGTGCGCGGAGTGCAGGTCCTTGGCGCCGTCGTACTCGGTGCCCTCGCGGCCGCCCCACATCACGAACGTCTTGGCGCCCAGCTCGGCGGTGAGGTCGACGTTGCGCAGCACCTTGCGCAGCGCGTAGCGACGCACGCCGCGGTCGTTCGACGTGAGACCGCCGTCCTTGAACACGGGGTGGCTGAACAGGTTCGTCGTCACCATCTCGATGACCAGGCCCGTCTCCTGCGCCGCCTGGCGCACGGAGTCGAGGCGCTTGGTGCGCTCGGCGTCGTCGGCGCCGAAGGGCACGACGTCGTCGTCGTGGAACGTGAAGCCCCACGCGCCGAGGTCGGCCAGGCGGCGCACCGACTCGGCCGGGTCGAGCGCGGGACGGCTGGCGCTGCCGAACTGGTCCTGCGCGGTCCAGCCCACGGTCCACAGACCGAAGGAGAAGTTGATGTCTGCGTCGTGCCGGGTGGTCTCGTCGGCCACGGTGGTCTCCTCGTCGAGAGGGCCGCGGCGCTGTCCTCGCGCCGACGGCCTATTTATGTCGTACGGATGAACTTATCCGCCCGGGTCGGTAAGGTCAAGACCGTGAACCGCAGCGTCGCGACCCGCACGGGTCCCCCAGCAGCCCGGCAGGCCACGCTGCGCGAGCACAACCTCGCTCTCGTCGCCCGCGCGGTCTTCGAGTCCGCCGAGCCGTGCTCGCGCGCCGACATCGCGGCGTCGAGCGGCCTCACGCGCGCGACCGTCTCGACGCTGGTGGACCGCCTCGTCGCCGCGGCCATCGTCGCCGAGCTCCCGCCCGCGACCCCGCAGCGCGCCGGCCGGCCCGCGGTCCCCCTCGCCCCCGCGCCGCGCTCGATCGTCGGGCTCGGCCTGGAGGTCAACGTCGACTACCTCGGCGGCCGCGTGCTCGACCTCACGGGCGCCGTCGTCGCCGAGCACGTCGAACCCGACGACCTCCACGACAGCGACCCCACCGACGTGCTCGCGCGGCTCGGCCGCATCGCGCAGGACCTCCTCGCGAGCGTCCGCGCCGACGGCATGACCGTCGCGGGCGCCCGCCTCGCCCTGCCCGGCCTCGTCGACACGCGCGCGGGGCGGCTCGAGGTCGCCCCCAACCTCGGCTGGTCCCACCTCGACCCCGGCCCGCTCCTCGGGCTCGGCCCCGACGTCCCCGTCGAGATCGGCAACGAGGCCAAGCTCGCCGCGCTCGCCCAGGCGAGCCACGGCGTCGTGGCCGACGACGCGTCCGACCCCGCGCCCGAGGCGGCGCCGTCGACCTACCTCTACGTGTCCGGAGACGTCGGCATCGGGTCCGCGATCGTCGTCGACCGCCGGCTGTTCCACGGACGCCACGGCTGGACCGGCGAGGTCGGGCACGTCGTCGTCGATCCGCGCGGCCCGCGCTGCCGCTGCGGCGCGACCGGCTGCCTCGAGCAGTACGCGGGCAAGGACGCGCTCCTGCGCGGGGCGGGGCTGCCCGTCGACGCGCCCACCGAGGCGCTCGTGGCCGCGCTCGACGCCGCGGAGCCCGGCGCGCTCGCCGCCGTCGAGCGGGCCGGGACCGCGCTCGGCAGCGCGCTCGCCGACTACGTGAACCTCGTCGACATCGACACCGTCCTGCTCGGCGGCATCTACCCCGCGCTCCTGCCCTACCTGCGCAGCGCGGCCGACGCCGAGCTGCGCACGCGCGTCCTCGCCGCCCCGTGGACGGACGTCGTCCTGGTCCCCGCCCCGGTCGGCGACCACGCCGCCCTCACCGGCGGCGCGCGCGAGGTCCTGCGCGGCGTCGTCGAGGACCCGAGCGCCTGGGTCGCCGAGGACTGACCCTCCGCCGCAGCCCAGCAGGCCCCAGCAGGCCGACGACCACGGGCTCTAGCTCGGGGGCGGGGCGGTGCTGGCGCGCTCGACGAGGCGGGTCGGGACGAGGCGGGTGCCTGCCTCGTGGACTCCCTCGCGGACCTGCCGGAGCACCTGCTCGACGAGCCGACGGCCGACCTCGGCGAAGTCCTGGTGGACGGTGGTGAGCGGGGGCAGGAACTCGCTCGACTCGGGCAGGTCGTCGAACCCGACGACGCTCACGTCCTCGGGCACGCGCCGGCCCGTGTCGTGCAGGGCGCGCACGAGCCCGAGGGCCATCTGGTCGTTCGCGACGAAGACCGCAGTGACGTCGTCGCGCTGCGCGAGGCGCAGCCCGGCCTCGTAGCCGGACGACGGCGACCAGTCGCCCCGCTCGATCGTCGGCACCTCGCGGCCCGCCTCCTCGAGCGTGGCGCGCCAGGCGGAGGTCCGGCGCTCGGCCGCGAACGAGAGCGCGGGGCCCGCGAGGTGGTGCACGGTGCGGTGCCCGAGGTCGAGCAGGTGTCGCACGGCCTGGCGCGTGCCGTCGGCCTGGTCGGTGTCCACGACGGCGTAGCTCTCGCCGGCGTCGGAGTCCGCGACGACGACCTGGACGCCGGGCGGCAGGCTGACCCGTGCGACGTCGAGGAGGTGGACCTCCATGAGCAGGATGATCGCGTCGACGGCGAGCTCACCGAGGCGCGTGAACGCCCCGTGGACGCCGTCCTGCGTGGGCGCGGCGACGGGGATGACGGTGATGGCGTAGCCCTCGGCGGCGGCGGACGTCGCGATGGCCTCGAGCGTGCGGACGTTGCCGGTGGTCGCGAGCGAGAAGAGGATGACGCCGATGGTGCGGAACGACCCGCTCTTGAGCGCGCGGGCGGCGCTGTTGGGCCGGTAGCCGAGCTCGGTCATGGCCTCGAGCACGCGCGAGCGGGTCGTCTCGACGACGCCCGGGTGCCCGTTGGAGACGCGGGAGACGGTCTGCGCGGAGACCCCGGCGACGCGCGCGACGTCGGCCATCGAGACGCGCCGCGCCGTGCGTACGGCAGCTCCCCCGGTGCGCGTCAGGGCGGGGGTCTCGTCGTCGAGCCCGTCGGTCATCTCGTCCTCGTCCTCGTGGTGTCGGCACAGTACCCGTGCCGGACCGGCATCGTGGCCGGTCACCGACCAGCGTAGGCGATGTTTGCGTAAACACCGAACCTCGTGCCATGCTCATGTTTACGCAAACACCGGCGACGACCGACGTCGCCGTCCCCCGATGACGAGGACCCCAGCATGACGACGACGTCCCCACCCGTGGCGGGGCACCGGCCACCGGTCGGCGCACCTTCGTCCCTCCCGGCCCGGCGCCGACGGCGCTCGTGGACCGGCTGGGGCTTCGTGGGCCCGTTCATGGCGGTCTTCGCGCTGGTGTTCCTGGCACCGATCGCCTACTCGATCTACCTCAGCCTGTTCCGCACCCAGATGGTCGGCGGCACCCAGTTCGTCGGGTTCGACAACTACGCGCGCGCCTTCTCCGACCCGCAGTTCTGGTCGGGCGTGTCGCGCGTCGGCCTGTTCCTCGTGGTCCAGGTCCCGATCATGCTCGGCATCGCCCTGCTCGTCGCGCTCGCGATCGACTCGGGGCGCCTGTACGGGCGCAACTTCTTCCGGATCTCGATCTTCCTCCCCTACGCCGTCCCGGCCGTCGTCGCGACGCTCATGTGGGGGTTCATGTACGGGACGCGGTTCGGGCTCGTCGCGAACATCAACGACGCGCTCGGCACGGCGATCCCCAACCCGCTCTCCCCCGACTGGGTGCTGCTGTCGATCGGCAACATCGTGACCTGGGAGTTCGTGGGCTACAACATGCTGATCTTCTACTCGGCGCTGCGCGTCGTGCCCACCTCGCTCTACGAGGCGGCCGAGCTCGACGGCGCGTCGCAGTGGCAGGTCGTGCGGGCCATCAAGATCCCCGCGATCCGCGGCTCGCTCGTGATCGCGACCATCTTCTCGATCATCGGCTCGTTCCAGCTCTTCAACGAGCCGAGCATCCTCCAGAGCCTCGCGCCGAACGCCATCACGACGTACTTCACCCCGAACCTGTACGCGTACTCGCTGTCGTTCTCCGGCCAGCAGTACAACTACTCGGCGACCGTCGCCATCATCATGGGCGTCCTCACGATGATCGTGGCCTACGTCGTCCAGCTGCGCGGCATGCGCAAGGAGGCCTGACGATGACCGCCACGACCCCCTCGACCCCGGCGGTCCCCGCCGCGGCCCGCACGACGCCGCGCACCACGACGCGCAAGCCCGTGCGCCTGCGTTCGCGGGCGCCCCACAGCGTGGCCCGCCCGCGCCGCAGCGTCCTGATGACCGTCCTGGCCGGGATCGTCCTGATCTACGCGCTCGTGCCGCTCTTCTGGCTCGTCGTCAACGCGTCCAAGACGCAGTCGAGCCTGTTCAGCTCGTTCGGCCTCTGGTTCAGCGGCGACTTCGCGCTGTTCGACAACATCGCGCGCACGCTCACCTACGACGACGGCATCTTCGGCCGCTGGTTCGCGAACACGCTCCTGTACGTGGTGCTCGGCGCCGGCGGCGCGACGTTCCTCGCCGTGCTGGGCGGGTACGCGCTCGCGAAGTTCGACTTCCCGGGCAAGCGCGGCGTGTTCGCGACCGTCATCGGCGCGGTCGCCGTGCCGGGCACCGCGCTCGCCGTGCCGACGTTCCTCATGTTCAGCCAGATGGGCCTCACGAACACGCCGTGGGCCGTCATCATCCCGTCGCTCATCTCGCCGTTCGGCCTCTACCTCATGTGGGTCTTCGCGGCCGAGTCGATCCCGACGGAGCTGCTCGAGGCCGCGCGCATGGACGGGTCGAGCGAGGGCCGCACGTTCTTCCAGGTCTCGCTGCCGCTGCTCGCGCCCGGGATCGTCACGGTCCTGCTCTTCACCATGGTCGCGACCTGGAACAACTACTTCCTGCCGCTGATCATGCTCAAGGACCCCGACTGGTACCCCCTGACGCTCGGCCTCAACGCGTGGAACGCGCAGGCCGCGACCGCCGGCGGCGAGGCGATCTTCGACCTCGTGATCACCGGCTCGCTGCTGACGATCCTCCCGCTCGTCGCCGCCTTCCTGCTCCTCCAGCGCTACTGGCAGTCCGGCCTCGCCGCCGGGTCCGTCAAGGAGTGACCGGACCCCGACCCCATGCCCTGCCGCCCGCAGCGCGTGTGCACCACCCGATCCGTCTGACGACGAAGTGAGAGGAACCCCCATGTCCGTCCGCACCACCCGCACCCTGCGTGCCGTCGCCGCCACCGGCGTCGTCGCGCTCGCCCTGGCCGCCTGCAGCTCCGGCGGCGGCAACGACTCCGGCGGGGACGCGGCCTCGGCCGACGACGTCGCCGCGGCTCTCGAGGAGGGCGGCAGCCTCACGGTGTGGGCCTGGGAGCCCACGCTCGAGCAGGTCGTCACCGACTTCGAGGCGAAGTACCCGAACGTCGACGTCGAGCTCGTCAACGCGGGCACCGGCAACGACCAGTACACCGCGCTCCAGAACGCGATCGCGGCCGGCAAGGGTGTGCCCGACGTCGCGCAGGTCGAGTACTACGCGCTCCCCCAGTTCGCGCTCTCCGACGCGCTGGCCGACCTCTCCGCGCTCGGCGCCGACGAGCTCGACGGCACGTTCACGCCGGGGCCGTGGAGCGCCGTCCAGCAGGGCGAGGGGATCTTCGGCCTCCCCATGGACTCCGGTCCCATGGCCCTCTTCTACAACGAGGAGGTCTTCACGCAGCACGGCATCGAGGTGCCGACGACGTGGGACGGCTTCGTCGAGGCGGCGCGCGCCCTGCACGCGGCCGACCCGAACGTGTACATCACGAACGACACGGGCGACGCGGGCTTCACGACGTCGCTCATCTGGCAGGCCGGCGGCCAGCCGTTCCAGGTCGACGGCACGGACGTGACCATCGACCTCGCGGACGAGGGCAGCACGCAGTTCGCCGAGACCTGGCAGACGCTCATCGACGAGGACCTGCTCGCGCCGGTGAGCTCGTGGAGCGACGAGTGGTACCAGGGCCTCGGCAACGGCACGATCGCGACCCTCGCGATCGGCGCGTGGATGCCCGCGAACCTCGAGTCCGGCGTGCCCGACGGCGCCGGCAAGTGGCGCGTGGCCCCGCTCCCGCAGTGGGAGGAGGGCGCGTCGGCCAGCTCCGAGAACGGCGGCTCCGCGCTGTCCGTGACCGCGGCGAGCTCGCAGCAGGCGCTCGCCTACGGCTTCCTCGAGTACGCGAACGCGGGTGACGGCGTGCAGGCGCGCGTCGACGGCGGCGCGTTCCCGGCCACGACGGCCGAGCTGGAGTCGGACGAGTTCCAGGGCTACGAGTCCGAGTACTTCGGCGGCCAGAAGATCAACGAGGTCCTCGCGCAGTCCGCTGCCGACGTCGTCGAGGGCTGGTCGTACCTGCCGTTCCAGGTCTACGCGAACTCGATCTTCAACGACACCGTGGGCCAGGCGTACGTCTCGGGCACGACCCTCGCCGACGGCCTGAAGGCCTGGCAGGACGCGTCGGCGAAGTACGGCACCGAGCAGGGCTTCACCGTCAACGAGTGACCTGATCCCGCCGGGCGCCTGCCGGGGCGCCCGGCGGCCCTGCCCCGAACGGCCGCGTGGTCGTGCCCCCGGTACGACCACGCGGCCACCCGCCGGTGGCCCCACCCGCCACCGACCGCTCTGCGAGCACCTGAGGAGCCTGCATGTCCACCCCCACCCCGTTCCGCTGGCTGCGCCGTCCCGGGCCGCACACGCCCCCGGGCGCGACCGTCGGAGCGTCCGACGCGTACGCGCCGTCGGGCCTGTCCTACGGCGCGGACTACAACCCGGACCAGTGGCCGCGCGAGGTCTGGGCGGAGGACGTGCGCCTCATGCGCGAGGCAGGCGTCACGGTGGTCTCGCTCGCGATCTTCTCGTGGGCGCGGATCCAGCCGACGGAGCACACGTGGGACTTCGCGTGGCTCGACGAGGTCATGGACCTGCTCCACGCGCACGGGATCACCGTCGACCTCGCGACCGCGACCGCCTCGCCGCCGCCCTGGCTCACGACGAAGCACCCGGAGATCCTGCCCCAGACCCGCACGGGCGAGACCCTGTGGCCGGGCGCCCGGCAGCAGTGGCGCCCGACGTCGCCGGTCTTCCGCGAGCACGCGCTGCGCCTCGTGGAGCGCATGGCCGAGCGGTACGGGGACCACCCGGCGCTCGTCGCGTGGCACGTCTCCAACGAGCTGGGCTGCCACAACGTCGACGACTTCTCCGACGACGCCGCCGCCGCGTTCCGCACGTGGCTGCGCGAGCGCTACACGACCCTCGACGCGCTCAACGACGCGTGGGGCACGGCGTTCTGGTCCCAGCGCTACAGCGCGTGGGAGCAGATCCTGCCGCCCCGCCTGGCCGCGTCGCACCCGAACCCGACGCAGCAGCTCGACTTCAAGCGGTTCTCGTCGGACGCGCTGCGGGAGTACCTGCGCGCGGAGGCCGCGATCCTGCGCCGCGTCACGCCCGACGTCCCCGTGACGACGAACTTCATGGTCATGGGCGAGACGAAGGGCATGGACTACGCCGCCTGGGCGGACGAGCTGGACTTCGTCTCCAACGACCACTACGTGCTCCCCGGGCCGCAGGCCCTCGACGAGCTCTCGTTCTCCGCGAACCTCACGGGCGGCATCGCCCGGCACCGCCCGTGGTTCCTCATGGAGCACTCGACGAGCGCGGTCAACTGGCAGCCCGTCAACGTCGCGAAGAAGCCGGGCGAGCTCGCGCGGGACTCGCTCACCCACGTCGCGCACGGCGCCGACGCGGTCTGCTACTTCCAGTGGCGCCAGTCCGCGGCGGGCGCCGAGAAGTACCACTCGGGCATGCTCCCGCACGCCGGTGAGCGCTCACGTCTGTTCCGCGACGTCGTCGCGCTCGGTGCGACCCTGCGCGACCTCGCACCCGTCGCGGGCAGCGAGCAGAAGCCCGCGCGGGCCGCGATCGTCTTCGACTGGGACTCGTGGTGGGCGAGCGAGCTCGACTCCCACCCCACCGACCGGCTGCGCTACCGGCAGGAGGCGCTCGACTGGTACTCGGCGTTCCTCGCGCTCGGCGTGCGGGCGGACGTGGTGCCCACGGCGACGGACCTCGCGACGTACGACGTCGTCGTGGCACCCGTGCTGCACGTGGTCCCCGTCGACCTCCGGGACCGCCTCACGGCGTTCGTCGAGGGCGGGGGCCACCTCGTCACCACGTACTTCTCGGGCGTCGTCGACCAGGACGACCACGCGTGGCTCGGCGGCTACCCCGGCGCGCTGCGCGACCTGCTCGGCGTGCGCGTCGAGGAGTTCGCCCCGCTGCTGGACGGCGAGAGCGCGACGGTCGAGCTCGCGGGCGAGCAGCTCGAGGGCACCCTGTGGACCGAGCCGGTGGACGTCGTCGACCCCGACGTCGAGGTGCTGGGCTGGTACAAGACCGGTGAGCAGGCGGGCCGCGCCGCGGTGACGCGGCGGACGGTCCGGTCCGGGGACGGCGCGGGCTCCGCCGCGTACGTCTCCACGCGGTTCGGGCGCCTCGGCCTCGTCCCCGTGCTCGCGCGCCTGCTCGACGACGCGGGCGTGCGCAGCGAGCTGCCCGCCGCCGTCCGCGGCGACGTCGAGCTCGCGGTGCGGACGGACGGCTCCGACGACTTCTGGTTCCTCGTCAACCGCACGGCGCGCCCGGTCGAGGTGCCCGACGTCGCGGGCGACGTCCTCGCAGGCCGCCGCCTCGCGCCGTCGGGCACGGCGGCCGCTCCGGGCGAAGGCGCGATCCTGCTCGAGCCGCGCGGCGTCGCCGTCGTCCGCCGCCCAGCGGAGCCGACCCCGCCGAGGTAGAGCCCCGGTAGCGCGAGGTAGAGGCGTGGTCATGACCACGCCTCTACCTCGGCCGAACAGACCCCGCGGGACCGACCCGCACCCGGTGCAGCAACCGGTTCGCAGCGACGCGAAGGAGGTGGCTCAGGGATGAGCCCGACCGAGACCGACACGACCACGCGGGGTGGACCACCCGGTCCTCGCCGCACCCGCCCGGGCGGCCCGGCCGCCCGCCGGACGGGGGCCCGCGTCGTCGCGGGCCTCGGCGCCGGGGCGCTCGTCGCGGGCTGCGCGCTCGCGGCCCTGCCCGCGCAGGCCTCGCCCCTGGGCGCGGTCGCCGCGACGGGTACGACGGCGGCCGCGGCCGACGTCGCGGGCGTCACCGTCACGCCCGACCCGTCGTACGCGGGCGCGCCGTTCGAGGGCTGGGGCACGAGCCTCGTGTGGTTCGCCAACGCCACGGGCGGCTACCCCGACGAGATCCGCGAGAAGCTCGCGGACATGGTGTTCGGCGACGAGGGCCTCAACCTCAACATCGCGCGCTACAACGTCGGCGGCGGGAACGCTCCCGACGTACCGGACTACCTGCGCGCGGGCGGCGCCGTCGACGGCTGGTGGAAGGCGCCGGAGGGCACGACGCGCACCGACGTGGACTGGTGGGACCCCGAGAACCCGGACCACTGGGACGAGGACGCCGACGCGACGCAGCGGTGGTGGGTCGACCGCATCAAGGACGACGTCACGCACTGGGAGACGTTCAGCAACTCCCCGCCGTGGTTCATGACCGTGAGCGGGTACGTCTCGGGCGGGTTCAGCTCGACCGCGGACCAGCTCAAGACGGAGAGCATCGACGACTTCGCGGCGTACCTGGTCGGCGTGACCGAGCGCCTCGAGGACGCGCACGGCATCGAGGTCGACACGATCGACCCGTTCAACGAGCCCAACACGAACTACTGGGGCACCCAGCTCGGCAGCGACGGCAACCCGACCGGGGGCCGCCAGGAGGGCGCCCACATGAGCCCCGCGCTCCAGGCGAAGGTCGTCCCGGCGCTCGCCGCGGCGCTCGAGGGCTCCTCGACCGACGCCGTCATCTCGGCGATGGACGAGACGAACCCCGGCACGTTCGCGACCAACTGGAACGCGTACCCGCAGTCGGTCCGCGACCAGGTGTCGCAGCTCAACGTCCACACCTACGGCACGGGCCAGCGCACGACGGTCCGTGACATCGCCAAGGGCGAGGACAAGCCGCTGTGGATGAGCGAGGTCGGCGGGAACTGGAGCTCGACGGGCCAGGACTTCGAGACCATGGAGTCCGGCCTCGGCAGCGCGCAGCACATCGTCGACGACCTGCGCGAGCTCGAGCCGAGCGCGTGGGTGTTCTGGCAGCCGGTCGAGGACTACGCCAACATGGCGCCGGGCGGCGAGAGCGCGAACGGCATGAACTGGGGCGAGATCCAGATCCCGTTCGACTGCACGGCCGAGGACACGCTCGAGACGTGCCCGATCTACACGAACACGAAGTACTGGGCGACCCAGAACTTCACGCACTACATCGAGCCGGGCGACTCGCTGATCCGCTCGGACGACGCGAGCAGCACGGCCGCGGTGTCGGCCGACGGCACGTCCGCGACGGTCGTGCACGTGAACGACGCGTTGGCCGAGCGCGCCGTGACGCTCGACCTGTCGAAGTTCGGTGCGGTCGGGTCCGATGCGACCGTCACCCCCGTGGTCACGAGCACGGCCGGCTACCTCGTCGAGGGCGAGCCGGTGGCCGTCGAGACGGGTGCGGACGGTCCGAGCGCGACGCTCGTCGTGCCGGCCGAGTCCGTGACGACGTTCGTCGTCGACGGCGTCTCCGGCGTCGCGGACGACGCCGCGCTCGTCCAGGACGGTCACGCCTACCGTCTCGACGGCGTGCAGGCGGACCGCTCGCTCGCGCCGTCGGCGTCGGGCACGGGCGTCGTGATCCGCACCGACGCGCCGGTCGCGGAGCAGGCGTGGGAGATCACGGCGCTCGGCGCCCCCGAGGGCTCCGGCACGCACCGCACGCGCTACGCCGTGACGAACGCGGCCACGGGCCGCCAGCTCGCCGTCACGGCCGACACGTCCGCCGTTCTCCAGGACGCGCCCGCCGACGTCGCGGACACCCCGCTCGCCGCGCAGTGGATCCTCTCGACGACCGGCGACGGCACCTTCACGCTCGTCAACGCGTCCTCGAAGACCCTCCTCGAGGTCGGCGGCCAGGCCACGGCTGACGGTTCCCCCGTGGGCACGTACCTCGCGAACTCCGGCGTGAACCAGCGCTGGCGGGTCGTCGACGAGACGGTCCTGGGCACCGAGCCGGTCGAGGCGTTCACGACGCCGGGCACCGCGCCCGAGCTCCCCGCGACCGTCACGCCCGTCTACCGCGACGGGGCGCGCGGCGCGCTCCCCGTGACGTGGGACGTGCCGGACGACGACGCGTGGGCCGAGCCGGGCACCGTCGAGGTGACGGGCACCGTGGCCACGCCGACCGGCGGCGAGGTCGCCGCGACGGCGACCGTCGTCGTCGACGAGCTCACCTCCACGCTCCCCGCGCGCGCCAAGGCGTACGCGGGCGGCACGCCGACGCTCCCGGCGACCGTCACCGCGGTGGCGGCGGGCGGGGCCGAGGTGTCGCGCCCCGTGGTCTGGGACGACGCCCCCGCGGACGCGTACGACGCCGTCGGGGTCGTCGAGCTCTCCGGCACGGCCGACGCCGGGGCGGGCGCCACGCTCCCGGCCACGGTCCGCGTCCAGGTGACCGAGGCGGCGTCCGCCGACGGCGCGCTCGCCGCGGGCACGACCGCGAGCGCGACGTTCACCGAGCCGGGCTACGCCGTCGGCGGCGTCGTGAACGGCAACCTCACCGACAAGGCGTGGTCGAACTGGGTGTCGGGCACCAAGCGGACGTCCGACACGCTCACGGTCACGCTCCCCGCCGACCGGGACGTCACGGGCGTCGTGACGCGGTTCTGGAAGGACGGGTCCAGCGCGAGCTGGGCGCAGTCCGTCCGGCTCCAGGCCCTCGTGGGCGGCACGTGGACCGACGTCGGCGCGCCCGTCACCGTGGACGCCTCGCCCGACGGCCCCGCGCCCGCGGTCGAGATCCCCGCGGACGTGCGGACGTCGTCCGTGCGCGTCGTCCTCACGGCGCGGGCGAACACGCACCTGGTCGTCTCCGAGATCGAGGTCCTCGCCAAGGTGCCCGGCACGGGGACCGACGCCACGGCGTCGGGCATCACCGTGGACGGCGAGCCCCTCGCCGGGTTCGACCCCGCGGTGACGGCGTACGACGTGCCCGTCGCGGGCGGGGTGCCGGCCGTCGCGGCGGTCGCGCACGACCCCTGGGCGACGGTCGCGGTCGAGGCCGCCGACGCCGTCCCCGGCACGACGACCGTGCGCGTCACCGCCGAGGACGGCACGGAGCAGGCGTACGCCCTGCGCTGGACCGCCGACGCGGGCAGCGCCCCGGTCACCGCCGTCGCCGAGACGCGGTGCCTGGCCGGGAAGGTCTACGTCGCGGTCCGCGCCACGAACGACGGCGACGCGCCGCTCGACGTGACGCTCGCGACGCCGTACGGCACGCGGACGTTCGCGGGAGTCGCCCCGGGCACGAACGCGTACCAGTCGTTCGCGTCGCGCGCCGCGTCCGTCCCCGCCGGGACGGCCGTCGTGACGGTCGACGGGTATGCGCCGCTCGAGGTCGCGTTCGACGCGCGCACCTGCTGAGAGGTCCGGCCCACCGTGCGGGCCCGGTCGACGTCCCCGCGACGTCGACCGGGCCCGTCGCCGTCCCGCGGGCCGGGACGTGCGCCGACGCACGGACCGGATCCGGAAAGGTCGGCGCCACGCGCCGGATCGCAGAGCGAGCGTCGGCAGGTCCGCGTACCGTGTCCCGGGTGCCCGGCACCGTGCCGGGACGAGGAGGAGCACACCACGGTGACCCCGACGACGAGCGGCGACGTCCTGACGACGAGCGGCGGCACGCGCTGGACCATGCGAGGCGAGATCGACGCCGCGGTCCAGGCCCGCCGCGAGGACGAGCTGCTGCGGCTCGCGCAGTCGGCGGACGATCGCATCCACGTCGACCTCGGTGACGTGACCTTCATGGACTCGGGCGGCCTGCGCCTGCTCTACCACGCCGCCACCGCCGGGTCGGGGTCGCCCGTGCTGGAGCGCGTTCCGCGCCGCGTCCGCGACCTGCTGGAGCTCAGCGGGGTGGTCGACCTCTTCGAGATCGCGGACGACAGCACCGGCGAGGACGGCGCGTGAGCGTCGAGCACGCCGCCGTCCCGGTCGGCTTCGTCGAGATCGGGTCCTGGCCGCTGCGGGGACTGGGTGACCTCGCGACGCTGCGCGAGGGCCTGCACCGCCTGCTCACCGGCGGGCCGCTCCCGCCGGACCGCGCGCTCGAGGCGACGCCGGAGCGCGTCGTCCTCGTGGCGAGCGAGCTCGCCACCAACGCCCTGCGGCACGGCCTGCCGCCCACGCGCGTCCGTCTGCTCAGCGACGGGCGCGAGCTCGTCGTGGACGTCGTGGACCACTCTCCGGCGGCGCCGGTCGTGGCCGGGCGGCGCTCACCGGGCGCGGGCGGGTTCGGCCTCGTGCTCGCGCAGCGGGCGTCGACGGCCGTCGGCTGGTTCCGGGCCGGTACCGGCGAGAAGCACGTGTGGGCGCGGTTCGACGTCCCGGTCTTCCGCGGCGGCGCCTCGGTGCGCAGCGCGCTCCTCCCCGTCGGCTGACCGCTGTCGGCTGCCCGTCGACCCGCCGCGACGCGCTCAGGCGTCGCGGCGCACGAGGAGCAGCGTCGCGTCGTCCGCGGAGCGCGGGTCGCGCGCCGCCGTGACGATGCCGTCCACGTCCGCGTCCGTGCCCGCCGCGAAGACCGCCGCGAGCCGGTCGAGGCCGTCCCGGATCGACTCGCCGCGACGCTCGACCAGCCCGTCGCTGTAGAGCACGAGCGCTCCCCCGCGCGGGACCTGGAGCACGTGCGCGGTCGGGACGCGGTCGACGATCCCCAGCGGGGGGACGCTCGCGCGCTCGGCCCACGTCGTCGTGCCGTCCGGCCCGACGACGAGCAGGGGCGGGTGCCCCACGGACACGTGCTCGACGACGCCGCTCGCCGGGTCCAGGAGGGCGACCGCGAGCGTCGCGACCTCGCCCGGCAGGGTCCAGCGGGCGACCTCGCCCAGCCGTGCCACGGCCTCGACCGCCGAGCCCGAGCTCACGAGCGCGGCGCGCAGCGTCGTGCCGAGCTGGCCCATCGTCGCGGCGGCCTGGAGACCGTGGCCCGTGACGTCGCCGACGACGAGCGCGAGGCGGCCCGACGGGAGCACGAGGGCGTCGTACCAGTCGCCGCCGACCAGGCCGGTGCCGGCGGACTCGTAGCGCGACTGGAGCGTCCAGCCCGGGACGTCCGGGAGCAGCGCCGGCAGGAGGCTGCGCTGCAGCTCCTCCGTCGCGCGCACGGCCTTGCGTCCGCGCAGGTACAGCGCCTCCACCAGGTGGCCCCGCAGCGACGTCGCGACGTCGGTCTGGTCCGCCGTCCACGGCGCGCTGTGGCCGCGCACGACCTCGCGCCAGCGCTCGAAGGACTTGCGCGGGCTCAGCCGGACCGTCGCGCCCTCGCGTTGCGCGATCGCCTTGTTGTACGGGTCGCCGCCCCAGTCGACGTGCCGCAGCACCTCGTCGCGCACCCACACGACGACCTGCCCCTCGGGGAGCACGATGCCCATCACTCCCGCGACGTCGGGCGCGAGCGCCGCGACGTCCGGCGCGTCGCGGCCCAGCGCCTCGGTCGCGACGAGGTCCTCGCCGTGGCCGAGCACCCAGGCGACGAGCGCGCGGCACCCGTCCTCGTCGGGCGTGCTGCCGACCTTGATGAGGCCGCCCTCCGCGACGACGACCGCACCGTCGGCCCGGACGAGGCGCCGCAGCCAGCCCGAGCGGGTCAGCGCGGTGCCGATCGGGACGCTCTCGTCGCGGCTGTCGGCGGCGAGGTGGGCGAGGACGCCCTCCGCGCGCCGCACCTCGGCCTCGCGCTCGTCCTCGGCCTGCGCGACGAGCCGGACCGAGAGCGCCGACCCGAGGAACTCGGCAGCCGTGCGCACCTCGTACGGCGGCTCGTGCGGTCCGGCGTAGTGGTGGCACGCGATGAGCCCCCACAGCCGGCCCTCCCGCAGGAGCGAGATCGACATCGACGCGCGCACGCCCATGTTGCGCAGGTACTCGAGGTGGATCGGCGAGACGCTGCGCAGCGTGGAGTACGTGAGGTCGAGCGGCGCGCCCGTGGTCGGCAGGAGCGCCGGCACGATCGGCTGGGGCGCGTAGTCCACGTCCGCGATGAGCCGGATCCAGTTCTTCTCGTACAGCGCCCGGGCCTGCGGCGGGATGTCCGACGCCGGGTAGTGCAGCCCGAGGAACGCGTTGAGGTCCTCGCGGCGCGCCTCGGCCACCACCTCGCCGTTGTACGCGGCGTCGAAGCGGTAGATCATCACGCGGTCGAACCCGGTGAGCTCGCGCACGTGCCGGGCGGCGTCGTCGTACAGCTCGTCGAGGGTCGCGGCACGCTCCAGGTCGCGCAGCGCGTGCCGCACGGCGAGGTAGGTGTTCGGGAACGTGAGGGGGCGCGCGCCCGCGGCCGTCTCGAGCTCGACGACGAGCACCGGCTCGGTCTCGGCCGCGTCCACGGGCAGCGGGGGCCGGTGGAGCACGGCGTCCACGGCGACGGGCGCCCCGTCCCAGCGGTCGAGGTCCAGCGTCACGGGGTTGCGCGTCGCGAGGTCGCCGACGTTCGCGGTGTGGTCGAGCACGCGGCGTGCCGGTTCCGCGCCCAGCGCGTCGGCGAGCGGTCGGCCGACCAGCTCCTCGGCCGGGACGCCCAGGTGCCGCGCGACGTTCGCCGACGCCTGGAGCAGCACGCCGTCGTGCTCGCGCACGACGAGCAGCACGCCGCGGGGCTGGATCATGCCGGGCACGTGGATGGGCTCGCGTGCGCAGTTGTCGAGGTCCACCGCCTCGCCGGGCGCCAGCAGCTCCGGCTCGTCGACCGTCCTGGTCACGTGGTCCTCCGTCCGGGTCGCCGCACACCGGCAGGGGTGCCGCGGTGCGGGTCGACGGACCACCTGGGCTCGAGGATCCTGGTCGAGTGCCCCAGGCTACCGCGCCCCGGGCTCCGAGCCCGAACCCTGCCCCGCGTCGCGGGGCCGCCGGGGCGGCGACGGGCACCGTGAGCGACGCCACGGAACTCCGCGGTAGCGTCGTTCGTCGGACGAGCGGGGCCCCGGACCGCCCGCCCGGCCCCGACGACCAGAAGGTGACCCATGAGCACGACGACCACCCCGATCCTGCGCGCCACCGGCCTCGCGGCCGGCTACGGAGGGCCCGACGTCGTGCACGGCATCGACCTCGACGTCGTCCCGGGCACCCCGCCGGTCGGGATCGTCGGCGAGTCGGGCGCCGGCAAGTCCACGGTCGTGCGGGCGCTCGTCGGGCTCGTGCGCCCGACCGCGGGCCACGTCACGTACGCCGGCCGCACCGTCACCAAGCTCTCGCGCCGGGACAAGAAGCAGTTCACCGCCGACGTGCGGCGCGTCTCGCAGGACGGCCTCGCCGGGATCGGGATCGACCCGCGCTGGACCGTCGACCGCACGCTGTCCGCCGCGCTCAAGGACGCCCGCAGGGCCGGGCGCCCGAGCGGCCGCTCCGTCGAGGACCTGCTCGGCGACGTCGCGCTCGAGCCGCGGTACGCCCCGCGCACGATCCACTCGCTCTCCGGCGGCGAGAAGCAGCGCGTCGCGCTCGCCGTCGCGCTCGCCACGCGCCCGCGCGCCCTCCTGCTCGACGAGCCGCTCACCGCCGTCGACCCGGCCATGCGCGGCGACGTCGTGCGTCGCCTCGGCGCCGCGACGGCCGAGCTCGGCACCGCGGTGCTGCTCGTCTCGCACGACCTCGAGCTCGTCGAGCGGATGTGCCCCACCGTGCACGTGCTCGCCGACGGGACCTTCGTCGCCTCCGGCGCGCTGCGCGACGTCTTCGCCGGGACCGCGCCGGGCGCCGACCACCCGGCCGTGCGGGGCCTCGCGGAGGCCGCGCCGCTCGCCGTCCAGCGCTTCCGCTGACGCCTCGGCGAAACTCGTCGGCGACGCGTGTCGAAAACCCGGGGGCGCCGTCCGACGTCAGGGTGAACGCGCCTTCACGACACTAGGGTCGAGGAGGCACTCACCGAGGAGGAACGTCATGCGCGTCATGGTCATGATCACGGGCAACGGGGCCGACGAGGACAAGATCGCCCCCACCCAGGAGATGCTCGCCCAGATGGGCGCGTACAACGAGGAGCTTGTCAAGGCGGGCATCATGCTCGACGGCCAGGGACTGCAGCCCACGGCCAAGGCCGCGCGCGTCGTGTTCCGCGGCGGCGAGACGTCCGTCGTCGACGGGCCGTTCACCGAGTCCAAGGAGATCGTCGCCGGGTACTGGATCTGGCAGGTCTCCTCGCTCGAGGAGGCCGTCGAGTGGGCCCGCAAGTGCCCCAGCGACCCGAGCATGGGCCTGGAGGAGGTCCTCGAGATCCGGCCGATCTTCGAGGTCGAGGACTTCGGCGCCGAGTACACGCCCGAGCAGCGCGCGAAGGACGAGCGCCTCGCCGAGCAGATCCGCGCGCAGCAGGGCTCCTGAGCCCTGCTCCGGGCAGGGGTATGACAGGGGTACGACGATGACCGACGTCTCCCGCACCGTCGAGGCCGTGTGGCGCATCGAGTCGCCGCGGCTCGTCGCGGGCCTCGCGCGGACCCTGCGCGACGTCGGCCTCGCCGAGGAGGTCGCCCAGGAGGCGTTCGTCGCCGCGCTCGAGCAGTGGCCCGAGCAGGGCGTCCCGGACAACCCCGGCGCGTGGCTGACGACCGTGGCGCGCCGCCGCGCCGTCGACCTGGTCCGCCGCGAGCGCACGCGCGACGAGAAGTACGCGCGGCTCGCGGCGGACCTCGCCGCGCCCGGTGCGCGGTCCGGCGGAGGGACGACGGCGGTCGCGCACCCGGGCGACGGCGGCGCGGTCCTCGTGGGGTCGGTCCCGGCCCCCGACGCGATCGTCGAGGACCCCGTGGGCGACGACCTGCTCGCGCTCGTGCTCGTCGCCTGTCACCCCGTGCTCCCGCGCGACTCCCGCGTCGCGCTCACCCTGCGCCTCGTGGGAGGACTGACGACGGACGAGATCGCGCGCGCGTTCCTCGTCCCCTCCGCGACGGTCGGGCAGCGCGTCTCGCGCGCGAAGCGGACGCTCGCCGAGGCGAACGTCCCGTTCGACGTCCCGCAGGCCGACGAGCTCGCCGCCCGCGTGCCCGCCGTGCTCGAGGTCGTGTACCTCGTCTTCACCGAGGGGTACGCCGCCACGTCGGGCGACGCGTGGGTACGGCGCGAGCTCGCCGACGACGCGATGCGGCTCGGGCGGGTGCTCGCCGGGCTGCTCCCGGGCGAGCCGGAGGTGCACGGGCTCGTCGCGCTCATGGAGCTCCAGGCGTCACGCTTCGCCGCGCGCACCGGGCCCGACGGCGAGCCCGTGCTGCTCCAGGACCAGGACCGCGCACGCTGGGACCGCCTCCTCGTCCGCCACGGCCTCGCCGCGCTCGACCGCGCGCTCGCGCTGGGCACGCGCGCCGGGAAGCCGCTCGGTCCCTACTCCCTCCAGGCCGCGATCGCCGCGTGCCACGCACGGGCCACGGCCTGGGCGGACACCGACTGGGAGGCGATCGTCGCCCTCTACGACGCGCTCGCGTCCGTCGCGCCCTCCCCCGTCGTCGAGCTCAACCGCGCCGTCGCCGTCGGCTACGCGGACGGCCCCGACGCCGCGCTCGTCGTGCTCGACGCCGTCGCGGACGACCCGCGCCTCGCCCGCCACCACCTCTACGGCGCCGTGCGCGGCGACCTGCTCACCCGGCTGGGACGGCACGCCGAGGCCGCGGACGTCCTCGAACGCGCCGCTGCCCTCGCCCCGACCCGCCACGAGCGCCAGCTCCTCCTGGAGCGCGCCGCCGCGGCGTCGTCGTCCGCCGACCCGCACCCCGCCCATGGTCGCGAGGTAGAACCTCCGGACCCGAGGTAGAGCCCCGCGAGCTCTACCTCGCGACCGGCGGTTCGGTTCTACCTCGCGAGGGCGGACTCGATGGCGTCCGTCTCGTCGGGGGTGAGCGGGGGTGCCGCGAGCGCGGCGACGTTGTTCTCGAGCTGGCGGACGCTGCTCGCGCCGATGAGCGCGGACGTGACGCGGTCGTCGCGGAGCACCCAGGCGAGGGCGAGCTGGGCGAGGGTCTGGTCGCGGCCGGCGGCGATCTCGTTCAGCGCGCGAGCCTTCTCGAGGTACGCCTCGTCGAGGTTCTGCTCGGACAGGAACGGCGAGTCGGGGCGGGCGGCGCGCGATCCCTCGGGCGCGGAGCCGGAGAGGTAGCGGTCGGTGAGCAGGCCCTGCTGGAGCGGCGAGAACACGATGGTGCCGACGCCGAGGTCGCCCACGACGTCGAGCAGCGACTCGCTCTGGACGCCGTCGTACGGGTCCTCGTGCGCCGGGTCCTCGACGTGGCGGTTGAGCATCGAGTAGCTGGGCTGGTGGATGAGCAGCGGGGTGCCGAGGTCGGCGAGGATCGCGGCGGCCTCGCGCGTGCGGGACGGCGAGTAGTTCGACACGCCGACGTAGAGCGCCTTGCCCTGCTGGACGGCGTCGTGCAGCGCCCGCATGGACTCCTCGAGCGGGGTGCTCGGGTCCGGGCGGTGGTGGTAGAAGACGTCCACGTAGTCGAGGCCCATGCGCGTGAGCGACTGGTCGAGCGAGGACAGGAGGTACTTGCGCGAGCCGCCGTCGCCGTACGGCCCGGGCCACATGTCGTACCCAGCCTTGGAGGAGATGACGAGCTCGTCGCGGTACGCGCCGAGGTCCCGCGCGAGGTGGCGGCCGAAGTTCTCCTCCGCGGAGCCGTACGGCGGGCCGTAGTTGTTGGCGAGGTCGAAGTGCGTGATCCCGAGGTCGAACGCGCGGCGCAGCACGGCGCGCTGCGTCTCGAACGGGTTCACGTCTCCGAAGTTGTGCCACAGACCGAGCGAGATCGCGGGGAGGTCGAGGCCGCTGCGCCCCGTCCGGCGGTAGGTCATGGTGTCGTAACGGTCGTCGGCGGCGACGTAGCGCGGAGCGAGAGGCATGGGCCCATTCTGCCTTCCCGCTCGCGGGACGCTAGGCCGAGTCGCGCACGACGAGCACGGGGTCGAAGATCCGCGACGTGACCCGCGGCTCGCCGTTCTCCACCTGCTCCAGCAGGAGTCGCGCCATCTCGGCCGCCATCTCCTCCACGGGCTGGCGCACGGTCGTGAGGGCCGGCCGCGTGAGCGTGCCGGCGGGGCTGTCGTCGAACCCCACGACGGCGACGTCGTCGGGCACCCGGCGGCCCTGCTCGCGCAGCGCGTGGATCGCCCCCTGCGCCATGACGTCGTTCGAGACGAAGACGCCGTCGATCCCGGGCGCGGTGCGCAACAGCTCGAGCATGGCGGCCTCGCCGCTCTCGACCGTGAAGTTGCCCTCGACGCTCGGCACGTACGCGTGGCCCCGGCGGGCCATGGCGTCGCGGAAGCCGTCGAGACGGTCCCGGGCGGCGAGGACGTCGAGCGGGCCGGACACCACCCCGACGGTCCGGCACCCGCGGTCCAGCAGGTGGTGCGCGGCGAGGCGAGCGCCGTCGGTGTTCGCGACGTCGACGTAGCTCACCGGGAGGGGCCGCGGGGGCCGCGCGAAGAGCACCACGGGTCTGCCCGTGGCCAGGAGCTGCTCGGGGAGCGGGTCGTCGGCGTGGGTGGAGACCAGGAGCGCGCCGTCGGCGTTGCCGAACCGCAGGTAGGACACGACCTGCCGCCTCGCCTCGTCGCCGTCGGCGAGCATGAGCACGGGGTGGACGTCGTGCGGCCGCAGCGACCGCACGAACGACCCCACGACGCGGCCGAAGAACGGGTCGGCGAGCAGGCGCGGGAGGTGCAGGCCGTCGTCGGGGCCCGGCTCGGCGCCGGAGACCACGACGGCGACCGTCCCCGTGCGCCGCGTGACGAGCGAGCGCGCGGCCCGGTTGGGCACGTAGCCCGTGGTCGCCACGGCCTCCAGGACGACCTCCTGGACGGCGGGCGCGACCTTGCGCTTGCCGTTGACGACGCGCGAGACCGTCGCGCGCGACACGCCGGCCACCCGGGCGACGTCGTCGAGCGTCGGCGCCCGGTGCTGCACGTCCTCGCTCACGCTCCCGACGATAGCAGGGGTAAGAGCGCTTTCCTGCCGCGGTCGGTCCTGCCCGCGCTCCGTGCTGCCGGGACATTTCTTACTGACCAGTTTGTCAGAGTTAGCGCCCGTTTTCGGGGTATTTATACCGTTATTCCCGTCGTCTCGAGAGGGTCCTGCGCTTGACAGCCCTCGCGAGCGGGTGAAAACTCGGGCCTCGGGTAAGAGCGCTCTCCCTGCTTCACACCTCAGCCGCGGCGCCGCGGCTGGGGGCACGGCTCGACGACGAACTGTGCCCCGGGTCGACGCCGACCTGGGGCGGACGGAGAGGTAGACGAACACGATGCGCACCACATCCCCCACCGCCCCCGGGCGGCCCCGCAGACGCCGAGCGGCTCGCGCCGCGCTCGCGACGCTGGCCTCCGGCGCCCTCGCGGGTGCGGCGCTGGTCGTGCCGGCGGCGACCGCGAGCGCCGAGCCGGTGCTCCTGTCCCAGGGCAAGCCCGCCACCGCGTCGTCCGTCCAGGACGACTGGGCCGGGTACGCCGCGGGCAACGCCGTCGACGGCGACCTCGGCACGCGCTGGTCCAGCGCCTGGAGCGACCCCCAGTGGCTCCAGGTCGACCTGGAGCAGGACGCGAGCGTCGACCGTGTGGAGCTCGTCTGGGAGGGCGCCTACTCGTCGGCCTACCAGGTCCAGGTCTCCGACGACGCCTCCGCCTGGCGCACGCTCTACTCCACGACCCAGGGCGACGGCGGCACCGACGTGCTCGACGTCGACGGCGAGGGGCGGTACGTGCGCGTCCTGTCGACCGCCCGCCCGGGCGGCTACGGCCACTCGCTCTACGAGTTCCGCGTGTTCGGCGAGGCGGGCGGCTCGGGGCCGGTCGACCCGACCGACCCCGGTGACCCGACCGACCCGTTCCCCGACTACGTGCACCCCGGCCACCCGACGGTGCCGGTCAAGGACTCGGGGCCGAGCGTCGTCGAGGTCGTCGGCGGGAACGGCGACTGGGACCTCCAGGTGGACGGGCAGCCGTACACGGTGCGCGGGTTCACGTGGGGCGGCACGAGCGCCGAGGAGACCGGGCCGCGCATGCAGGGCCTCGCCGACATCAACGGCAACACGACCCGCACCTGGGGCACGGGCGCCGACTCGCGCGCCATCTTCGACGCCGCGGCCGCGCACGACGTCCGCGTCATCGCGGGCTTCTGGCTCATGCCCGGCGGCGGCCCGGGCTCGGGCGGCTGCATCGACTACCGCACCGACACGACGTACAAGAACGACACCAAGGCCGACATCCTGCGCTGGGTCCAGGAGTACAAGGACCACCCGGCCGTGCTCATGTGGAACATCGGCAACGAGGCGATCCTCGGCCTGCAGAACTGCTACTCCGGCACGGACCTCGAGGAGATCCGCAACGCCTACGCGTCGTTCGTCAACGAGGTGAGCGTCGCGATCCACGCGATCGACCCGAACCACCCGACGTCGAACACCGACGCGTGGACCGGCGCGTGGCCGTACATCCGCGACCACGCGCCCGACCTGGACCTGCTCTCCATCAACGCGTACGGCGACGTGTGCAGCATCGCCGCGGCGTGGGAGGCCGGGGACTACGGGAAGCCGTACGTCCTCACCGAGGGCGGCGCGGCCGGCGAGTGGGAGGTCCCCGACGACGTGAACGGCGTCCCGGACGAGCCCACCGACATCGAGAAGAGCCGCGCGCTGCCGCTGTCCTGGAAGTGCCTCATGGAGCACGAGGGCAAGGCGCTCGGCGCGACGTTCTTCCACTACGGCGTCGAGGGCGACTTCGGCGGGGTGTGGTTCAACGTCACGCCCGGCAACAACAAGCGCCTCGGCTACCACGCGATCGCCAAGACGTGGGGCGTCGACCTCACGGGCGTGAACACGGCCCCGCGCATCACCGGCATGACGATCCCGGGCTCGACGTCCGTGACCGCCGGCGCGACGCTGGACGTCGACCTCGCCGCGACCGACCCCGACGGCGACCCGATCAACTACGTCGCGTTCTTCAACAGCAAGTACATCGACGGCGCCGGCGGCCTCGCCTGGACCGAGCTCACGAGCACGGGCCCGGGGACGTTCTCGGTCACCGCGCCCTCGCGGCTCGGCGTGTGGAAGCTCTACGTGTGGGCCGAGGACGGGAAGGGGAACGTCGGGGTCGAGACGCGGTCGTTCCGCGTCGTGGCCCCGCCGGTCGCCGGGACGAACATCGCGCAGGGCAAGACCACCACGGCGTCGAGCTTCGACCCCTGGAACGGCAACTGGTCCCCCGGCCAGGCGACCGACGGCGACCAGAGCACGCGCTGGGCGAGCAGCTGGAACGACGACGAGTGGCTGACGGTCGACCTCGGCTCGGTCCAGGCGTTCCAGCACGTCCAGCTCGTCTGGGAGACGGCGTTCGGCAAGGCCTACCGGATCCAGACCTCGAACGACGGGCAGTCCTGGACGACGGTCCGCACGGTGACCGACGGCGACGGCGGGGTCGACAGCCTGGACGTCGCGGGTACCGGCCGCTACGTGCGGCTCCAGCTCGACGCGCGCGGCACCGCGTGGGGCTACTCCCTGTTCGAGCTCGGCGTCTACCAGCGCTGACACCCACAGACGTCCGGGTGGGGGCGGCGGCAACCGCCCCCACCCGGCACGGCGCCCGGTGACAGACGCCGGGCGTGCCCATCATCCGCGCAGCGTCGCGCGCTCCTGCCCGAGAGGCTCCGCAGCGCGCGACGACCTCGAAGGAGGAAGCATGCACGGCACGACACGCACCACCACGCTATCGCCTCCCCGGCACGGCATCCGCCGCCCCGGGACGCGCCGACGCCGGATCGCCGCGACGATGACCGGCGTCCTCGTCGCGTCGACCTCGGTGGTCGTCACGACGAGCGCCGCAGCCGCCCCGGACACCCTGCTCTCCCAGGGCGCGCTGACGGCGGCGTCGAGCTCCGAGTCCGGCGGCCTGGGGCCCCGGTTCGCGGTCGACGGCGACCGGTCCACCCGTTGGGCGAGCCAGCCGAGCGACGACCAGTGGCTCCGCGTCGACCTCGGCGAGCCGCACGACCTCGACCGCGTCGTCCTCGACTGGGAGGCCGCGTACGGCAAGGACTTCACGGTCCAGGTGTCGCAGGACGGGCAGTCCTGGACGACCGTCGCGACCGTCGTCGACGGGACGGGCGGCGTGCAGTCGTTCGACGTCGACGTGACGGGTCGCTACGTCCAGGTCGTCGGGACGGAGCGCGGCACGCAGTACGGCTACTCGCTGTACGAGCTCCAGGTGTTCGGCGACGGCGACGCGCCGGACCCCGAGAACCCGCCGGAGTGGGACGACGAGGTCACGCACCACGAGTTCCAGGCCAACTGCTCGTTCTCGCACTTCCTGCCCGACGACCCGATCGTCTTCCCGGGGCAGCCGGGGAAGTCGCACCTGCACACGTTCGTCGGCAACCGCGTGACCGACGCGTTCACGGTGCCCGAGGACCTGTTCGAGGACACCGAGTCGACCTGCACCGTCCCGCAGGACCACTCGTCCTACTGGTTCCCGGCGATCGAGAAGAACGGCGTCCCGATCGAGCCCGACATCCCCATGACGATCTACTACAAGTCGGGGATCGACGACTACACGAAGGTCAAGCCCTTCCCGCCCGGCCTGCGGTTCGTCGCGGGCGACATGATGGCGACGTACGACGAGTTCCGGACCGCGCCGGGCGCCGTCGAGGGCTGGGAGTGCGGTGACATCTCGAAGAGCTGGGACATCCCGGCGTACTGCCCCGAGGGCACCGAGCTCAACATCCGCTACCAGGCGCCGAGCTGCTGGGACGGCATGCACCTGTCCCCCGACGCCTCGGCGCACATGGGCCACGGCGCGCACATGGCGTACCCCGTGGACGGGCAGTGCCCCATGACGCACCCGATCGCGGTCCCGATGATCGAGTTCAAGATCGCGTGGCCCGTGAGCGGTGACATGTCCGACGTGCGGCTCGTCAGCGGCTCCGACCAGTCGTGGCACTACGACTTCATCAACGGCTGGGAGCCCGAGGTGCTGGAGCGCCTCGTGGAGCACTGCATCAACGGCGGGCTCCAGTGCAACCCCCGCGGGTACGACCTCTACAAGCCGCACCGCGGCACCGTGCTCGACGAGAACTACCAGCTCGTCGGCTGACACCCCTCCGCCCGACGGGTGCGGCGTCGTCGACCACGACGGCGCCGCACCCGGGGCACGGCCGTGCCCCGGTACGGCCCACCGACCCGAAGAAGGCAGGACCATGCATCTCCGACCTACGGCCAGGCTCCGCCTGGCCTCCCTCGCCGCGGGCCTCACCGCGGCGTGCGTCGCGGCCCCACTCGTGGCGCCCGTCGCGACCGCGGCGGAACCCGTCGACCTCTCCCAGGGCAAGACCGCGACCGCCTCGAGCGTCGAGGGCGACTACGTCGCCGCACGGGCCGTCGACGGCGACCTGAGCACCCGCTGGAGCAGCGAGTTCTCCGAGGGCCAGTGGCTCCAGGTCGACCTCGGCCAGGTCTCGACGCTCTCGTCCGTCGCCCTGACCTGGGAGGGCGCCTACGGCAAGGGCTTCCGCATCGAAGCCTCCGACGACGGCGCGACCTGGCGCACGCTGCGGACGGTCACCGACGGTGCGGGCGGGCAGCAGACCCTGCCCGTGTCCGGGACCGGACGGTACGTACGCCTGCTCGGCACCGAGCGCGGCACCGGCTACGGCTACTCGCTGTGGGAGCTCCAGGTGTTCGGCACGCCGGGGACCGACGGCGGGACGGTCGACCCGGGCGGGCCCGGCGACGACTGCACGACGAACGCCGCGCTCGGGAAGGCGGCGACGGCGTCGTCCACCGAGGGCGCGTACGCCGCGGGCCTCGCCGTGGACGGCAAGGACGGCACGCGCTGGAGCAGCGCGTTCTCCGACGCGCAGTGGCTCCAGGTCGACCTGGGTGCGATCCAGCCGGTCTGCGGCATCGAGATCGACTGGGAGGGCGCCTACGGCAAGGGCTTCCGCGTCGAGACGTCCGACGACGGCACCCTGTGGCGCACCCTGCGCACGGTGACCGACGGGACCGGCGGCACGCAGGGTCTCGACGTCACCGGCTCGGGGCGCTACGTCCGGCTCGTCGGCACCGAGCGCGGGACCGGCTGGGGCTACTCGATCTGGGAGCTGCGCGTGCTGACCACGGCTGACGGGACACCGAACCCCGGGACGGGCGAGCCGATCGAGGGCGGCGGGGACCTCGGGCCCAACGTGCACGTGTTCGGCCCCGGCACCCCGGTCGACCAGATCCAGGCCGCCGTCGACGCGGCGTACGCCGCGCAGGAGGAGAGCCAGTTCGGCCTGCGCCGCGACCAGTTCCTCTTCGAGCCCGGCACGTACCCGGTGCACGTCAACGTCGGCTTCAACACCGCGGTCAACGGCCTCGGCAAGAACCCCGACGACGTGAGCATCACCGGCGGCGTCTGGGCCGACGCGGAGTGGTTCGAGGGGAACGCGACGCAGAACTTCTGGCGCTCCATCGAGAACCTCGCCGTCACCCCGACCGGCGGCGACATGCGCTGGGCCGTCTCGCAGGCGGCGCCCATGCGTCGCATCCACGTCAAGGGCAACCTCATGCTGCACTCGTCGCGCTACGGGTGGGCGTCCGGCGGCTTCACGGCCGACTCGATCGTCGACGGCCAGGTGCGGGGCTACACCCAGCAGCAGTGGTACACGCGCGACTCGACGCTCACGGGCGGCTGGGACGGCACGCTGTGGAACATGGTGTTCTCCGGCACCGAGAACGCCCCGCCCACGACGTTCCCCGAGCCAGCCGTCACCACGCTCGACACCACGGGCACGATCCGCGAGAAGCCGTACCTCTACCTCGACGGCGACGACTACGCCGTCTTCGTCCCGTCGCTGCGCGAGGGCACGCGCGGCGCGACGTGGAAGAACGGCTCCACGCCCGGAACGTCGATCCCGCTCGACGACTTCTACGTCGCGCACCCCGGCGACACCGCCGAGCACATCAACGCCGCGCTCGACCAGGGCCTGCACCTCCTGCTCACGCCCGGCGTCTACGAGCTCGACGAGACGATCGAGGTGAACCGCGCCGACACGGTCGTGCTCGGTCTCGGCTACGCCACGATCGTGCCCACCGCCGGGCAGACCGCGCTCCAGGTCGGCGACGTCGACGGCGTCCGCGTCGCGAGCGTCCTGTTCGACGCCGGGGCGACCGAGTCCCCGTCGATGCTCACCGTCGGCACCGAGGGATCGACCGCGGACCACGCGGACGACCCGATCTCGATCCACGACGTGTTCGTGCGCGTCGGCGGCGCCCACGCGGGCAAGGTGGAGAGCGCGATCGTCATCAACGCGGACGACACGATCGTCGACCACATCTGGTCGTGGCGCGGCGACCACGGCGAGGGCATCGGCTGGGACGTCAACACCGCCGACCACGGCCTCGTGGTCAACGGCGACGACGTCGACGGCTACGGGCTCTTCGTCGAGCACTACCAGAAGTACAACACCCTGTGGAACGGCGAGCGGGGGCGCACGATCTTCTATCAGAACGAGCTCCCCTACGACCCGCCGAACCAGGCCGCGTGGAACCACGACGGCATCCGCGGGTGGGCGGCGTACAAGGTCGCGGACCACGTGCAGCACCACGAGGCCTGGGGCCTGGGCTCCTACTGCGTGTTCACGTCCGACGCGTCGATCGTCTCCGACAACGGGTTCGAGGTCCCGGTCACCCCGGGCGTGCGGATGCACTCGCTGCTGACCGTCTCGCTCGGCGGGGTGGGCACGTACGAGCACGTCATCAACGGCGTCGGCCCCCGCGCCAGCGGCGTCGAGACCGTCCCGGCGAAGGTCGTCAGCTACCCGTAGGGGGAAGCCACGGCCCGGCTGTCGGCCGCCCGGCGTCGGACCCGGGCGGCCGACAGCCGGGTACGCCCCTCCGGTCGCCCCGGCCCGACGCTCCCGGGGTAAGACGTCGACCGGTCACCTCCGGTCCGACACCTCCGCGGAGGGCGGGGCGGGTCTACCATCCGCCGCTCGTTCCTCGCGGCTCCCGCCAGACCCGCCACGACCCGCCCCACCCTCCGCTCCGGCGTCGGCCCTCGCAGGGGGTCTCGCCTCGGGCGATCGGTCGGGGCACGGGCCCCGCAGTGCTCCGGACGGTCACGGCGATCACCCCCTCGACCCGGTGCAGGGGCCGAGTCGAGGGCGACGCACCCACCCACCGACCGTCACAGCCGACGGCTGACGGCTGACGGCTGACGGCTGACGGATCATGAGATGCGAGTTGTTGCCCCTCCACGGACGGAAGAGAGGGCAACAACTCGCATCTCGTCGTCGGTGCTGGGCCGGACCTTGCTGCGGTGAGCCGCGAGCCGCGAGCCGCGAGCCGCGAGCCGCGAGCCGCGAGCCGCGAGCCAGACTCACCCATTGCGGGAGGCGTGCGCCGACCACCCCGGCGCGTCGCGCTGACCCCGCACCACCGCGCTCCGTCGCGGCACGCACGTCCGCGTTCACCCTGGTGAGACGGACGGGGAGGTCGGGTGGAGCGAGGGGTGGGGCGGGTCGTGGCGGGTCTGGCGGGAGCCGCGAGGGACGAGCGGCGGATGGTAGACCCGCCCCGCCCCTCGCGGAACTCGACCGGAGGCGACCCAGCGACCCGACCAGAGGCGACCCGACCAGAGGCGACCCGACCAGAGGCGACCGGAGCACGGGACCAGCGGGCGCGGCGCGAGCCGGTGTCAGCGGGTCGGGGTCTCCACGACCTGGCCCGCCCAGGCGAACCCGCCGCCGAAGCCGAAGAGGAGCGCCGGGACGCCGGCGGGGATCTTGCCGGCGTGCCACCACTTGGAGAGCCCGAGCGGGATGGACGCGGCCGACGTGTTGCCGGACTCGACGATGTCGGTGACGACGATCTTGGACTCCAGCCCGAGCGACTTCGCGAGGGGCTCGATGATGCGCAGGTTCGCCTGGTGCGCGACGAGCACCTCGATGTCGTCGAGCGAGGCTCCGGAGCGCTCCACGACGGAGCGCGCGCGGTCGGCGGCGCGCGTGATGGCCCACTTGAAGACGGCGCGGCCGTCCTGGGCGAACTTCTCCTGCGGCGCCTCGATGAGCACGGCGGGGGTGAGGTCGGGCTCGGAGCCCCAGGTCACAGGACCGACACCGGGCTCGTCCGTCGCGCGCAGCACGGCGGCGCCCGCGCCGTCGGCGGTGAGGATGCACGTGCTGCGGTCGGTCCAGTCGGTGAACGCGGTGAGCTTCTCCGCACCGATGACGACGGCGGTGCGGGCGGAGCCCGCGCGGATCGCCTGGTCAGCGAGGCCGACGGAGTGGGCGAACCCGGAGCACGCGACGTTGACGTCGAGCACCGCGGGCCCGACGACGCCGCGCAGGTCGAGCTCGGACGCCTCCTCGGGCGTCGACTGCCCGGGCATGACGCCGGTGCGCAGGTGATAGGCGACGCGGCCGGCGGTGTTGGGCGAGCGGTCGGTCGCGGTGGCGGTGGCGACGATGACGAGGTCGACCTCGGCGGGGTCGACGCCCGCGTCGGTGAGCGCGTGGCGCGCGGCCGCGGTGGCCATGTCGGCGACGGTCGTGTCGTCGTCGGCGACGTGCCGCGTGACGATCCCCGTGCGCGAGCGGATCCACTCGTCGTTGGTCTCGACGAGCTGCGCGATGTCGTCGTTCGTCAGCGTCTTCTCGGGCTGGAAGTGACCGAGGCCGGCGATGCGCGACCCGGCCGCGCCGGTGGCGGGAGTGAGCATGAGGTCGATCATGTCACGCGCCGCCGCGCCCGAACGACCTCGTCAGGAGACCCGGACGGACCCCGCCGCGCACCGGGGCGGTGACATCTCGCCCACCATCCCCTACCCTGCACTTGAGATTTTCTTGACCAGAGAGGAGGGCTGCCATGACCGCATCGCGCGACGACCTCGACGGCCGCGACGGACCGGCCTCCGCCCCGCCGGTGGACGCCCCGAGCTGGGGCTCGGCCTCGGAGCCGGCGGCCGGGCTGACGGGCCTGCCCGGCAACCCGGGGTTCCTCAGCCCCGGGATCCCGGCGTTCGCCGTCCGCGACCGGCACGGCCGCGCCGTCGTCGAGACCCCCCTCTCGCCCCGCGCGCAGTCGCGCTACCTGACCTGGCTGGTCCTCGGCTCGGGTGCGCTGGTGGCGGTCGTCGCCGGGGCCGCCCTCACCCTGCTCGCCGGCCACCTGCTCGGCGCGGGCGCCCTGCCGGGAGGCCGCCCGGCTCCGTGGTGGCTCGTGGTCGCGCTCGCCGTCGTCGCGCTCCCCGCGTGCGTCCTCCTGCTCGGCGTCCACACCGTCGCCCTCGGCGCGAGCGGGTCCGCCCGCGTCGCGTCGCGCCTGACGTGGGCCACCGCGCTCCTCGGCGTCGCCCTCGGGGTGGGTACCGTCGTCGGGCTGGACCTCGCGGACGTCGCGCACCCCCTCGCACGAGACCTCGAGCTCGAGCCGCTCCTCGCGCTCGCGTGCGTGGCCGTCGGGGCGCTGGCGGGGGGCGCGGTCGCCGTCCTCGCGACGGCCGCGGCGCAGCTCGAGGCCCGAGCCGTCCAGGAGCGGCTGCGCGCGCTGCGGCGTGACGGGGTCCGCACGCCGGGCTCGCTCGTCGACCGGCGGTACCTGGGTTCGTGGACCGACGACGGACGGCCGCGGTTCGACGCGACCGTCGCCTACGGACCGCCGGGCGCGGAGCGGAGCGTCGAGGTCCTGCTCGTCGCGCCGCCGGACCGCGTGCCCCTGCCCGGCGCACCGGTCGTGGTCGTGCACGACGTGCAGGACGACCCGGACGCCGTCGATCTCCCGGCGCCGGGCCGTGGCGGTAGCGGCGGTGCCCCGGGCCGCTGGCTCGACGCCCTGGTGCTCGTCGAGCTCGACCAGTCGCGGACCGTGACCTACGACCCCGACGTCGGCGCGTTCGCCCGGGACGAGTCCCCGAGCGTCTCGTGAACCGGGCGCGGCGCGCCCCGGACGCGCTGACGGACCTCGCGTGCCGTAGCGTCGGGACGTCCCGCCGTCCCGACCTGGAGGAGCCGTCGTGTCCCGACCCCCGCTGCCGTCCCGTCTCGTCGAGCTGCTGCGCCGCCCGAACGCCGCCGTCATGGCGACCGTGCGGTCCGACGGCGCACCCGTCACCGCGGCGACGTGGTACGTCTGGGAGGACGACGGCCGCGTGCTCGTCAACCTCGACGAGTCGCGCGTGCGCCTCCGGCACCTGCGGAAGGACCCGCGCGTCTCGCTCACCGTGCTCGACGAGAACTGGTACACGCACGTGACGCTCGTCGGACGTGTCACGGAGCTGAGCCCCGACGAGGGCCTGGCCGACATCGACCGGATCTCTCGCCACTACACGGGGCACGAGTACGCGAACCGGCACAGCCCGCGCGTCAGCGCGTGGATCGAGGTCGAGCGCTGGTACGGCTGGGGCGAGGCGCGGTCCGCCGCCGGGGACGCCTAGCCGCACGGACCGTGAACCCCCGCGGGGTCCGTCCTCCGGGTGTCCCTCGCGTGCGCCTCGAGGCGCCGGTCCGGCGGATGATGGCTGTCATGTCGCACACCTCAGGACCGAGGGACGTGGACCGGGACCGCCTGGTCGGCCTGGCATTCCGGATGCTCGGCACGGTCGCCGACGCCGAGGACGCCGTGCAGGAGGCGTTCGTCCGCTGGTACCGCCTCGACGACGCGGGTCGCGAGGCGGTGACGAACCGCGTGGGGTGGTTCGCGAGGACGACGAGCCGCGTGTGCCTGGACGTCCTGAAGAGCGCGCCGCGGCGCCACGACAGGTACGTCGGCCCGTGGCTGCCCGAGCCGGTGGCCGACGGGCGCTACGCCACCCCGACCCTCCAGGACGGCGACCCCGCCGAGCTCGCCGTGCGGTCGGAGTCCGTGAGCATGGCCCTGCTGACGGTGATGGAGTCGATGACGCCGGCGGAGCGCGTCGCGTTCGTCCTCCGCGACGTGTTCGACGTCCCCGTCGCCGAGGTCGCGGACGTGCTCGACCGCTCGCCGGGTGCCGTCCGCCAGCTCGCGTCGTCGGCGCGCGCTCGTGTCGCAGCGGGCGGCGACGTGAGCGGCGTCCCCGACCCCTCGCTCACCGCCGCGTTCCAGCGCGCCGCCGTCACCGGCGACGTCGCCGAGCTGCTCAGGCTGCTGCACCCGGACGTGACCCTGCTCTCCGACGGCGGTGGCGTCGCGCGCGCGGCCCTCAACCCCGTGCGCGGAGCCGAGAAGGTCGCGCGGTTCGTCGTCGGGGTCCTGGCCCGTCAGGCGCCGACCACGCTCCGGCTGCGCGAGACCCCGTCCGGGGTCGTCCTCACCTTCGACCGGGACGGGGACACCAGCGGCGTCCTGGAGCTGGTCACCGACGGCGGCGCGGTGCGTGCGGTCCTCGTCCAGTGGAACCCCCACAAGCTGCGGACCTGGCGCCCCACCTGACACGGGACCGGGCAGCGTCGTCTATCTGGTGCACACCTCCACCCGAACAGGAGCACACCTATGCAGGCGATCATCGTGACCGACCCCGACGCCGGAACCGCAGGGATGGCGCTGACCGAGCAACCCGAGCCGCACGCGTCGGAGAACGACGTCGTCGTCCGCGTCCACGCCTCCGGCTTCACGCCCGGGGAGCTCACCTGGCCGGCGACGTGGACGGACCGTGCCGGGCGTGACCGTACGCCGAGCATCCCCGGACACGAGCTCGCAGGGGTCGTCACCGGCCTCGGTTACGGCACCACCGGCCTCGACGTCGGGCAGCGCGTGCTCGGGCTCGCCGACTGGACCAGGAACGGCACGCTCGCCGAGTACGTCGCCGTCGAGGCCCGGAACCTCGCGCCGCTGCCGGCCGACGTCGACTTCGTGACCGCGGCGAGCCTGCCCGTCTCCGGCCTGACGGCCTGGCAGGGCCTGTTCGAGCACGGCCGCCTCCAGGCGGGGCAGACCGTCCTGGTGCACGGGGCCGCCGGCGGCGTCGGCTCCGTCGCGTCCCAGCTCGCGCGCGAGGCCGGGGCCTACGTCATCGGCACCGGCCGCACGGCCGACCGCGCGGCGGCGCTCGACCACGGCGCCCACGAGTTCGTCGATCTCGGTGCCGACGACCTCGCCGCCGTCGGACGCGTCAACCTGGTGTTCGACGTCCTCGGCGGAGACGTCGCCGCCCGGTCCACCGACCTCGTCCAGGCCGGCGGCACCCTCGTGACGATCGCCGAGCCCCCGGCCCGGCAGCCCGAGGACGGCCGGTCGATCTTCTTCGTCGTCGAGCCGGACCGGGCCCAGCTCACCGAGATCGTCGCGCGCGTGCGCACCGGACGGCTCCGCACCACCATCGGCACGGTTCGCCCGCTCGCCGAGGCGCCCGACGCGCTCAACCCCACCGAGCGGCCGACCGGCAAGACCATCATCACGATGGCGTGACGCAGAGCGTCCCGCAGCTCGTGCCGAGTCGTCAGGCGTCGTACCGGAACGCGTCCCAGGCGCCGAGCAGGTACTGGACGCCGAGCGCGCGGTCGTACAGGCCGTAGCCGGGGCGGGGCTTGTTCGTCGTGTTCTCGTCCCACAGGTGCCGGCCGTGGTCGGGGCGCACGTAGCCCTGGTAGCCCGCCTCGGCGTACGCGCGCATGATGCCCGTCGTGTCGACGCTGCCCTCGCACGCGCGGTGCGCGACCTCGGTGAAGTCGCCGTTCCCCAGGTGCTTGATGTTGCGCACGTGCGTGAAGTGGATGCGGTCCATGAACGTGCGCACGGCGTCGACCGCGTCCTGGTCGGGGTTCGCCGAGAAGCTGCCGAGGCACAGCGTCAGGCCGTGGTACGGGCTGTCGTGGAGGGACAGCACGCGCGCGAGGTCGTCCTTCGTCGACACGACGCGAGGCCAGCCGAACACGTCGTAGGGCGGGTCGTCGGGGTGCACGCCGAGCTTGACGTCGGCCTCCTCGCACGCGGGGATCACGGCGTCGAGGAAGTACCGGTAGTGGGCGTACATGTCCTCGCGCGTCACGCCCTCGTAGGCGGCGTCGAGCTCGGCGAAGCTCGCGAGCCGCTCGGGCTCCCAGCCGGGCAGCGTGAGGCCGTGCGTGTTCGCCTCCATGTCGGCGATGAGGCTCTGCGGCGAGAGCGCGTCCACGACGGCCCGCTCGAAGAACAGCGCGGTCGAGCCGTCGGGCAGCGGGCGCCACAGGTCGGTGCGCAGCCAGTCGAAGACGGGCATGAAGTTGTAGCAGACGACCTTCACCCCGGCCCGGCCCAGCCGGCGGATCGTCGTCACGTAGTTCTCGATCGCCTCGTCGCGGCTGCGCCCGAGGACGGTCCTGCCGAGCTTGATCGACTCGTGCACGTTGACGGACTCGACCACCTCGGCGTCGAAGGTCCGGGTGATCCCGCGCGCGCGGGCCTCGTCGCTCAGCCCGGTGATCGTCGCGACCTCGGCGTCGATCTCCGCCTGCTCCCACACCTCGCCGGCCTGCTTGCCGTGCAGGCTCCACACGATCGTCTCCACGCCGGGGACCTGGCGCACGTGGTCGAGCGTGACCGTGTCGTTCCCCTCCCCGTACCAGCGGAACCCCATCTTCACGGCGCAGCCTCCTCGTTCGTCGTGCCGGTCGTGCCGGTCGTGCTCGCGCCGACGGCCGCGGCGACGGCCCCGTCGGCGATCTCGTCCAGGCGCGCGTCCGGGACCCCGGGCAGCAGGCCGGGGAGGCGGACGAGCGCACGGACGGCCGCCGCGTCGTCGGGCGCGCCCGCGACCACCGCGCCCAGCTCGTCGCCGCGCGGGTCGTCCACCGTGCGGCCCGCGCGCACCTCCGCGACGACGTACCCGGCCCACGCGGCGAGCGCCGCCACGACGCCCCGCGGCACCGGGGCGTCCGGGCGCGCCGCGAGGAGGTCGGCGAGCGTCGCGCCCCAGCGGAACGGGATCTTCTGCGTGCCGTCCGCCGCGACCTGCCGCGTCGTGTGCCCCGTCGCGGGGTTGGCGAACCGGTCGAGCAGCGTCTGCGCGTACGCGGCGAGGTCGACGCCGTCCGGCGCGTCCACCGTCGCGAGCGCGTCGGCCTGCAGGGCCCGGGCACCCGCGGCGAGCGCCGGGTCGGCGACCGCCTCGGCGATCGTGGCGTGCCCCGCGAGCGACCCCGCGTACGCGAGGTAGGAGTGCGCCCCGTTGAGCAGGCGCAGCTTCGCGCGCTCGTAGGGCGCGACGTCGCTCGTGAGCGTCGCCCCGCCTCGCTCCCACGCGGGGCGCGGCCCGGCGAAGCGGTCCTCGATCACCCACTGGAGGAACGGTTCCGCCACGACCAGGCCCTCGTCGCGCGCGCCGAGCAGCGTCTCGACCTCGTCGCGCTGCGCGGGCGTCGTGGCCGGCACGATGCGGTCGACCATGCTGCACGGGAAGGTCACCGACGCGGCGAGCCAGGCGCGCAGCGCATCTCCCTCGGCGCCCGGGAGTGCGGCGTCGACCGCCTCGCCCACGAGCCGGGCGAGCACGTGCCCGTTGTCGGCGAGGTTGTCGCAGCTCAGCACGGTCAGGGGCGCTCCCCCGGCCCGACGCCGCGCCGCGAGCCCGCGCACGAGGAGCCCGACGGCGCTGGTCGCCGCGACGCCGTGGGCGTCCTCCCCCGCGGCGTCGCCCGGGACGCCCGCGCCCGCCACGCCCCCGCCCGGAGAGCTCGTCGCCGCCTCCTCGCGGCGCAGCACCTCGAGGTCGCCCGCGACCGCGTCGACGTCGAGGTGACCGTCGGCCCGGCGCGCGTACCCCTTCTCGGTGACCGTGAGCGTCACGACGTGCGTCGTCGGTGCGGCGAGCGCCGCGAGGACGCGCGGCGTCTCCTCGGCCGGCCACGCGACGTCGGTCACCGACCCCACCACGCGCGGGGACGCGCCGTCGGGCCCGACGGTCAGCACGGTGTAGACCCCGTCCTGCGGTCGGAGCTGGTCGCGGACCGACGCGGAGCGCTGCGTCACGCCGAGGATGCCCCAGCAGGTCTCGCCCGTGGCGCGCGCGGCGTCCTCGGTGACGACCGCCTGGTGCGCACGGTGGAAGGCGCCGATCCCGAGGTGGACGATCCCGACCTGCGTCGGGAGGACGGGCGCCGGCGGGAACGCGGGACGGGCGGCGCGGCGCAGACGCGCTCGCGCCGATCGCGCGGCGTCCGCCGGCGTCGCAGCGGACGACGTCGGGCCGGGTCGGCTCGGGACGTCGGTCGGGGCTGTCACGCGGCCTCCAGCGGGGTCTCGGGTCGGCGACGGTGTCACCGGATGGTCGGACCGGGGACGAGCCCCGGCGAGCAGGGAATGCGAACGATTGTAGTTACGGCGAATCTGGGTACGGAGGTCTTAACGTGCAGGTGCCTGCAAACGTTCGCAGTAGGGTCGCACGACGGCTCGCGTGCCGACGGCGTCACCGCACCGGCGTGGGCGCTCTGGGCCCCGCGAGGTCGGCCGGGCGGACGACCCGCCCGGTCGCGGCAGCCTCGCGGATCGCGCAGAGGAGCCGGACGGTCTCCACGGCGTCGGCGGCGTCGACCGGTGGCGGTGCCGTGCCGTCCAGGGCCGCGAGCACCCGCTCCCACTGCACGCGGTGGCCGGCGTGCCCGATCGCGAGCGGGTCGGCCGCGCCGCCCGCCGAGGATCCCGACGTGGGCGCCGGGACGCCCGGCACGTCCCACCGGAGGACCTCGTCCTGCGCGAGCTCCACCGACCCGCGCGACCCGTGGAGAGCGAGGGTCGCGGGGAAGCCCGGGGGCGTGGCCGTCGTCGTCGTGACGACGCCGAGCGCGCCCGACGCGAGGCGCAGCGTCGCCACTGTCGTGTCCTCGGCGAGGTCCCCCGGGGCCTCGCCGAGCACTCCCCCGCGCGCGAGCGTCCCGGCCTGCGCGGTGACCGACTCGACCGGCCCGCACAGCCAGCGCAGGAGGTCGACGTTGTGCACGCCCTGGTTCATGAGCGACCCGCCGCCCTCCGCCGTGGACGACCGCCACCGCGCCGCGGCGTAGTAGTCGTCGTCGCGGTACCAGGGCACGTGCGTCGCGACGAGGCGCAGCTCCCCGAGGGCGCCGTCGTCGAGCGCGCGCCGGAGCGCCTGGTGCGGGGGCTCGAAGCGGCGCTGCGAGACCATCGAGACGACCAGGCCCCGCTCGCGCGCCTCCCGCTCGACGCGGAGGGCGTCCTCGACGGTCACCGCGAGCGGCTTCTCCACGACGACGTGCCTGCCTGCCGCGAGCGCCGCGAGCGCGAGGCGCGCGTGGCTCCCGCTCGGCGTGCAGATCGCCACGACGTCGACGCCCTCGTGGCGGACCACCTCGTCCGGCGCCACGTGCGCCGCCGGTCCGGCCGGCGTCACGTCGTCGTCGAGCACCGCGCCCCCGGAGTACGCGACGAGCCGCGCCCGCGGCGCCAGATCACGCAGCGCCCGCGCGTGCAGCACGCCGATGCTGCCCATCCCGACGATCCCGACGCCGACGACGGGTCCGGCGTCCTCCGGAGCCGACCGCACGGACGCGCTCACTCGGCGACGTGGCTGGCGCCGAGCAGGTCGCGCAGCCGCTCGGCGGCACCCGTGAACCGGGGGTCGACGAGCGTCGTGCCGTAGTCGCGCTCGTCGGGCAGGCCGGGCTCGAGGGTCTCGACGATCCGTCCGGGGCGCGGGCTCATGACGACGATCCGGCTCCCGAGGAACACCGCCTCGGGCACCGAGTGCGTGACGAGCACGATGGTCGTGCCGGTCTCGCGCCAGATGCGGTTCATCTCGATGTTCATCTGCTCGCGCGTGAGCGCGTCGAGCGCGCCGAACGGCTCGTCCATGAGCAGGACGCGCGGCTCGTGCAGCAGGGCCCGGCACAGCGCGACGCGCTGCTGCATGCCGCCGGACAGCTCGTGCGGCAGCGCCTTCTCGAAGCCCGTGAGCCCGGTCAGGGCGATGAGCGCGTCCGCACGCTCCTGCGCCCGGCGCTTGTCCATGCCCCGCATCTCCGCCTGGAGCAGGATGTTCTTGCGCACCCCGCGCCACTCCAGCAGCGCCGAGCGCTGGAACGCGAACCCGATCTCGCGCTGCGGGCGCGTGACGGGCTGCCCGTACAGGCGCACCTCGCCCTCGGTGTAGGCCGTGAGGCCCGCGACGATCTTCAGCAGCGTCGACTTGCCGCAGCCGGACGGCCCGACGATCGTGACGAACTCGCCCGGCTGGACGCTCAGGGAGACGTCGTCGAGCGCCACGGTCTCGGACCGCTTCGACGTGAAGCGCATCGTGAGGTCGCGGACCTCGATGATGGGGTCGGCGCCGACCGCGTCGACGGGGGCGGTGAGCTCGGTCGCGGTCACAGGTCCGCCCCGAACGCGCCGTCCCAGAAGTCGGTCGGGGTCGTGCCGCCGTCGAAGTCCGTGTTCTCAGACAGGAACGTCAGGGTGTCCGTCCACTGCTCCTCGGTGTTCACGCCGGGGGCGGGGGCGTCCTCGAGGTTCAGCAGGTCGATCGTCGCGGCGAGCTGGGCCGCCAGCACCGCCTCGTCGGGCGCCTGCTCGGCGCCCGCGGCCATGGCCGCGACCGCCGCGTCCGGGTCCTCGGACGCCGCGAGGAACGCCCGCGACGTCGCGCGCACCATCGCCTCGACGAGCTCCGGGTCGTCCGCGATGAGCTTCTCGTTGGCCACCAGGCCGGTACCGAGCAGGTTCATGCCGAAGTCCGCGAAGGGCAGCGCGTCGACCTCCTCGCCGGTCTGGTTCTCGATCGTCGGCGCCTGGTCGTGGTGGAACCCCTGGATCGCGTCGACCTTGCCCTCGATGAGCGCGGCGATCTTGCCCGCGGCGTCGACGTTGACCACGGTCACGTCGGCCGGGTCGACGCCGTTGAGCTCCAGCCAGGCCGGGAACGTCCCGTACATCGCGTCGCCCGGCGTGCCCCCGACCGTCTTGCCCACCAGGTCGGCGGGCTCGGTGATGCCCTGGTCGGCGAAGAACTCGACCGAGCTGGGCCCGGTCTGGAGGAACACGCCCACGCTGCGCACCGGCATGCCCGAGCTGATGGCGTTCGCGAGCGGTGGCGTGTCGGCCCAGCCGAAGTCGGTGTTGCGCTGCGCGACCTGCTGGACCGTGTTCCCCGACCCGTTGCCCGGCTGGATCGTGAGGTCGATGCCCTCCTCCTCGAAGATGCCCTGCTCGACGCCGTAATAGAACGGCGCGTGCTCGCCGTAGGGCACCCAGTTGAGGGTGACGGTGACCTCGGTGAGGCCGCCCTCGCCCTCCGCGGGCCCGGACGGGTCGGCCGACTGCCCGCAGGCCGCCGTCCCCGCCACCACGACGCCGGCCGCGGCCAGCGAGACTGTCAGACGTGCACCACGCATGGGAAGACTCCTTCTGCTCGCGCCGCCTCGTCGTCGAGGCGGCGAACTCTGGGGTGGGTCAGGGGCGTGTCAGGAGGACGCGAGGACGAGGTTCCCGCGCCGCGACGCGTGCCACGGGATGAGGAGCCGCTCCAGCAGCTCGACGAGGAGGAACAGCACGACGCCGATGAGCGACATGAGGATGAGGTCGGCGAACAGGAGCGGCGCGTCGAGGTTGCCGCTCGCGAGGAGCAGCACGTACCCGAGGCCGCGGTCGGCGCCGACGAACTCGCCGACGACCGCCCCCACGACCGCGAGCGTGACGGCGACCTTGAGCCCGGACATGAGCTGGGGCAGCGACCCCGGGAAGCGGATCTTGCGGAAGGTCTTCCAGCGCGACGCGCCCATGGTCGCCGACATCTCCAGCAGCTCCGGGTCGATCGACCGCAGCCCGGCGACGGCCGAGACCACGACCGGGAAGAACGCGATGAGCACCGCGAGGATGATCTTGGGGGCGGCGCCGAACCCGAACCAGACCACGAGGATCGGAGCGATCGCGATCTTGGGGATCACCTGGGCGAAGAGGATGAGCGGGTACAGCGACTTCTCGGCCGTCGGCGAGTAGACGAGCAGGACCGCCGTCGCGACGCCGATCACGGAGGCGAGCACGAACCCGACGACCGTCTCCATCGTGGTCACCCAGGTGTGCTCGGCGAGCATGGCCCAGTCCTCGACCATCGTGTCCCAGACGGCTCCCGGCGACGGGACCAGGTACGCCGGCACGAGCTCGCGCCACGCGACGAACCACCACACGGCGAACAGCGCGAGCAGCACCAGCGCGGGGCGCCAGGCCGCCGAGGCGACCGCCGCCACCCGGCTGCCGGCCGACGTCGTGCCGCGCGTGCGCGGGCCGGGGCGCCGGGCCGCCCCGACGGGCGGGCGCGCCTCCTGGCTGGCCGGTCGCACTTCCTGGGCAGTCGTCATCGTGCGGTCCTCCATGGTCGTGGTCCTGGTCGTGGGTGGGGTGCCCGGGCGGGGAGCGTCGGTCATCGGAAGGGCACCGCCTCGGCGTCGAGGATCGTGGTGAACGCCTCCCAGGCCTCGGTGAACAGCTCCGGCCCGGAGAACCCGCCGAGGCTGTGGGCGTCGCTCAGGTGCGGCTCGAGCGAGAAGAACCCGTCGAAGCCGTCGTCGCGCAGGGCCCGCACGGTCTCCGGGACCTCACCGTCACCGCGCCCGGCGGGCACGACGGCGCCCGTCGCCGCGAGCGCGTCCTTCACCTGGACGTACTCCAGGTACGGGCGCAGCAGCGCGTAGCCGTCGGTGAAGGGCCGCACGCCCACCTGGACGAAGTTCGCCGAGTCCCACGCGAGCGCCAGGTGCGGCGAGCCCACCGACTCCACGACGTCCAGGCAGCGCTCGGGCACGTCCCCGTAGATGTCCTTCTCGTTCTCGTGGACCAGCACGACGCCGGCCGCGCGCGCCACCTCGGCGAGCGCCGCCATCCGGCGCAGGACGACGTCGCGCCACGACGCCGGGTCGGTCCCGGGGCGGACGAAGAACGAGAACACGCGCACGTACGGGGCCTCGAGCTCCCGTGCGACGCGGGCGGCGTGCCGCATCCGGTCGAGGTGGGGCTCGAAGTCCTCGTCGACGAAGATCTTGCCGACGGGAGACCCGATGCTGGAGACGCGGAGGTCGTGCGTGCGCAGGAGGCTCGCGACGCGCTCGCGCTGGTCGTCGTCGAGGTCGAGCACGTTGGTCCCCCACGCGCTGCGGAGCTCGACGAACCCCAGCCCGAGCTCGGAGGCGACGACGCACTGCGTCTCGACGTCGGGCGATATCTCGTCGGCGAAGCCCGAGAGCGTCCACATCGTGCCGCCCTCCCTTCTGCTGGTGGCTCCCGGGCGACGACGCGGCCGGCACCGTGCGGCCACCGGGGCGCAGCCTCCGGCCCGGGGAGGGGCTCGTGCGGAGGGCGGCGCGGGGCCGGTGAGGCGAGGACGCGGGGTCGTACGGGACGGTGGTCGAGGTCCTGCGCACGGAGCTCGTTCTCCGTGCGCCTGGCATGGACAGTAGGTGCGGGCCATGGCACGGACAACGAGTTGCCATTTGTTGCACCTGACAGCGCTGGACGAGCGACCGCGGCACCAGGCGCACCGGACCGCGGGTGCCGGGTCGTGCGCGGGCACGAGGCGCGCGGAAGGGGTGGTTGCCGTCGGTTGCCATCGGTCGGCGTCGCCGGGCGACACCCGGCGACGGTTCCGTGACGGGGCCGTCGACGGCTGCCCGGCCGCGTCGGTGGCGGTCCGGGCAGGGCGCGCGGAGGGCGCGCCGGCGCGTCAGGTGCCGGGGTCCGCCGGGGTGCCGAGGTCGAGCGCGACGAGCCGGAAGCCCGCCGACCGGACGGCCCGCAGGACCTCCCCGCGCAAGGGCTCGGCCGCCACGACCGGCAGCTCCGTGTGGGGAGCCTCGACCCGGGCGAGGTCGCCGTGGTGGTGGACCCGCAGGTCCTCCAGGCCGAGGCGGCGCAGCTCGCTCTCGGCCGCCTCGACCTGGACGGCGGCCTCGCCGTCGCGGGCGCGGTCGACGGCGAGGTCGACCGACGGCGCCTGATCGGTGCGGCTCATCGACGCCGTCCGGCGGGCACGACCGCAACGGCACCGGAGGGTCGAGGTCCAGGCCGCCGACGTGCCGTCGTCGGGCGCAGGGATGCGTTCGCACGCGAGATCACGGAGCCATTGGAGGATGCCGTTCGGGGCCCGTCAAGGAGTTGCCGTCGGTTGCCGTGGGTTGCCACGAGACCTGCGGTCGGTGCGGCGCGAGGGGCGGGCACGAGGCGGCCACGGCGTGCGTATCGGCTGGTCACGGGCACGGCCGCGACACGAGGGTGACAACCGGTTGTTGTCCGGCGCTGTCACGCCCGTTACAGTCCGACCGCATGACCTCAGCCGGCAATGGTGCCAGCCCGACGATCTACGACGTCGCCCAGGCGGCCGGCGTCGCCCCCTCGACCGTGTCGCGAACGTTCTCGCGTCCCGGCCGCGTCAACGCGCAGACCGCGGAGCGGATCCGCCAGGTCGCCAACGAGCTCGGGTACCGGACGAACCCGCTGGCCCGCGGCCTGCCGAGCGGCCGGACCTCGCTGCTCGCGATCGTCGTGGCCGACGTGACCAACCCCTTCTTCTTCGAGATCATCCGCGGCGCGGAGAAGACGGCCCGCGACGCCGGGTACACGCTGCTCATGGTCGACGCCCACGAGTCCGACGAGGCGGAGCGCCGCGCGCTCGACCGCACGCTGCCCCTCGTGGAGGGACTGATCCTCGCGACCTCCCGGCTCTCGGACTCCTCGATCCGGGTCGCCGCGAAGCAGCGGCCCACCGTCGTCATGAACCGGCACATGACCGACGTCCCGAGCGTCCTGACGGACAACGCCCAGGGCATGCGCAGCGCCGTCGAGCACCTGGCCGGGCTCGGGCACACGAGCCTCGCCTACGTCGCAGGGCCGGAGGCGTCGTGGGCCGACGGGATGCGCTGGCGCGCGTTCCGCGAGGCGACACGCGAGACCGACGTCCAGGCGCGGCGGATCGGCCCGTTCGCGCCGACCCTCGCCGGCGGGCTCTCCGCGGCCAAGTCGCTCGTCAAGCACCCCGCCACGGCGGCCGTCGCGTACAATGACCTCATCGCGATCGGCGCGATGCGCGGCCTGCGCCGGCTCGGGGTCGAGGTGCCGCGCGACCTGAGCATCGTCGGGTTCGACAACATCTTCGGCTCGGACTTCTGCACCCCGCCGCTCACGACCGTCGCCGCACCGCTGCGCCACTTCGGGTCGTTCGCGGTCCAGCGGCTCCTGGCCCAGCTCCGCACGTCGCCCGCGCCGGCCGCCGGGCCGACGCTGCTCCCGGCGAAGCTCGTCGAGCGCGGCTCGACCGGCCGCCCGGCCTGACCGCACCCGCCCGCGGCGCGGTCGCCGCCGGGCCGGGCAACAAGTGGCAACTCGTTGCCCGGACGTCGTGCGCGCCCGGATAGTGACGGCACAGCGCACCGATGCGCGCCCTGTGCGCAGTCCGACGCACGGTCCTCGACGGAGAGGCAGGCTGATGGAACACCCCTCGACCGACGCACCACCCCCGCACGGCACGCCCCGGCCCCGCCGCAGAAGACGGCGTGCCCTCGTGGCCGCGCTCGCCGCCCTGGCCGTGCCGTCCGGCGTCCTCACGGCCCAGGCCGCGGTGCCGACCGCCGCACCCGCCGTGGCACCCGCCGCGACGCAGGCGGACATCCGCCCGCAGGAGCCCGGCGTGACCCTGCGCGTCTTCGACGTCCAGGTCATCCTCGACGACTACTGCACGCTCAAGCCCGGGCAGACGCCCAACGTCGACAAGATCATGCCGACCATCGACTGGACCACGGCGGCCGACTTCGGCCTCACGGACAAGTTCGTCACCGAGGTGACGGGGTACCTGAACGTCCCCGAGGCCGGCACGTACGACTTCCGGATCACGAACGACGACGGCGCGCGACTGCTGCTCGACGACGAGCTCGTCGTCGACCACCCGGGCCGTCACGGCGCGACGTCCAAGGAGGGGTCGATCCAGCTCGACGCGGGCTACCGCGCGCTGCGCATCGACCACTTCGACGGCGAGTTCGACCAGCGGCTCAAGCTCGAGTGGCGGCCGCCGGGCGCCTCGGGCTACGTGCTCGTCCCGAACTCCGTGCTGAGCACCGACGCCGACGTCACGCGCGTCACGTCGCCCGGCCGCAAGGAGTGCGAGGGCATCACCGAGGCACCGGGCGACGGCCTGCCGCTCACCGAGGTGCACCCCGACTACACGCTCACCGACCTGCGCCCCGAGGGCTTCCAGCCGCAGGTGACGGGCATGGACTGGCTGCCCGACGGCCGTCTGGCCATCTCCACGTGGGGCGGCGACCGGCTCACGCAGCGCGGCGAGGTCTACCTGATCGACCACGTCCAGGGCGACACCGGCGCGGACGACGTGACCTACACGAAGGTCGCCGAGGGCCTGACGGAGCCGATGGGCCTCAAGTATGTCGACGGCACGATCTACGTGTCCGAGAAGGACGGCCTCACGGCGCTCGTCGACACCGACGGCGACGAGGTCGCCGACGAGTACGACACGTTCGCGACCTGGCCGTTCGGCGGCAACTACCACGAGTTCGCGTTCGGTCTCCTCTACGAGGACGGCTACTTCTACGTCACCACCGGCATCGCCATGGTGCCGGGCGGCAACTCGCTCGACCCGCAGCTCGCGGAGAACCGCGGCTCGGTCATGAAGATCAGCAAGGAGACCGGCGAGGTCGAGTACGTCGCGGGCGGCCTGCGCACCCCGAACGGGCTGGGCTGGGGCACCGACGGCGCGATGTACGTCACCGACAACCAGGGCGTCCGCATCCCGACGTCCAAGCTGGTGCGCGTCGAGGAGGGCGCGTTCTACAACCACTTCACCAACCCCGACGGCCCCTACGACGACCAGCCCGTCACCGAGCCGGTCCTGTGGATGCCGCACAGCGAGATCTCGAACTCGCCGAGCAACCCGGTCGTGCTCACCGAGGGCGTGTTCGCCGGGCAGCTCGCGATCGGCGACGTGACGTACGGGGGCCTGCAGCGCGCCTACCTCGAGGACGTCGCGGGCCAGGAGCAGGGCGCCGTCTTCCGCATGACGCAGGGCCTCGAGTCGGGCGTCAGCCGGACGAGCGTCGGCCCCGACGGCGCGATCTACGTCGGCGGCATCGGCTGGTCGGGCAACTGGGGCCAGGCGGGCAAGCTCTCGTACGGGCTGCAGAAGCTCACGTACGACGGCAACGACGCGTTCGACATGCTCGCGATGCGCGCCGTCGAGGGCGGGTTCGAGATCGAGTACACGCAGCCGCTCTCCGAGGAGACGGCGCAGGACCTCGCGTCGAAGTACACCGCCGCGCAGTGGCGCTACGTCGCGACCCCGCAGTACGGCGGCCCGAAGGTCGACGAGGAGGACCTCGACGTCGCCTCCGCGACCGTGTCGGAGGACCGCAAGACCGTCACGCTCCAGATCGACGGGCTGAAGCCCGGGCGGGTCGTGAACGTCCACTCCCCGCGCCCCTTCGCGTCCGAGACCGGCCAGGAGCTGTGGAGCACCGAGGCCTGGTACACCCTCACCCGCCTGCCCGACGGCTCCGTCGCCCCGCCGGTCTACGAGGCCGAGGCCGCGGACATCAGCGGCGGCGCCGGGTGGAACAGCAACCACGCCGGCTACTCGGGCTCCGGGTTCGTCGACCGCAACTGGGAGCCGGGCGCCCAGACGACGTTCGCCGTCCGCACCGAGGAGGCCGGCCTGCACGACCTCGCGATCCGCTACGCCAACGGCCAGAACAGCGACCCCGCGCCGCTGCCGAGGAACCTGAGCCTCTACGTCAACGGCGAGAAGCTCAAGCAGGTCTGGTTCGACAGCACCGTGGCGTGGTCCACCTGGGCGACCCAGGTCGAGACCGTGCCGCTGCGCGCGGGCGCCAACACCATCACGATCCGGCACGACGACGACGACATCGGGCACGTCAACCTCGACAGCCTCACCGTCACCCCGACCGAGCGCATCACGCTGTTCGACGGCGACGACCTCGACCAGTGGGCGGCCGTCAACGGCGGCGGTCCCGCGACGTGGCCGATCGCCGACGGCTCCGTCGAGTCGTTCGGCGGCGACATCCGCACCAAGGAGAAGTTCGACGACTTCCGGATGCACGTCGAGTGGTACCAGCCCGAGCACGCGCCCGACGTCACGGGCCAGGCGCGCGGCAACAGCGGCGTCTACATCCAGGAGCGGTACGAGGTGCAGGTTCTCGAGTCCTTCGGCATCGACCCGCCGCGGAACGACCACGCCGGGGCGATCTACCTCCAGAGGGCTCCCGACGTGAACGCGGCGACGCCGATGGGCACGTGGCAGACGTACGACATCACGTTCCGCGGAGCCCGCTTCGGCCCCGACGGCACGAAGACCGAGGACGCGCGGCTCACGCTCGTGTGGAACGGGCAGGTCGTGCACGACGACGTCGCCGTCACCGGCAAGACCGGCAACGGCCGGGCGGAGGGACCGACGTCGGGGTACATCAAGCTCCAGGACCACGGCGACCCCGGCCTCAACCCCCGGTTCCGCAACATCTGGATCGAGCGCCTCTCCAGCGTCGAGGAGCCCGGCCAGGAGGAGGTCGCGATCACCGCGACCGCCGAGGTCCGGTGCCTCGCGGGCACGCCGTACGTCGCGGTCCGCGCGCTCAACGAGGACACCGTCCCGCTGGACGTCGTCCTCGACACGCCGTACGGGTCCAAGACGTTCACGGACGTCGCTCCTGGCAAGAACGCCTACCAGTCGTTCGCCGTCCGGGGCGTGGAGGACCCGACGGCCGGATCCGTGACCGTCACCGCCCGTCCGTCCGACACCTCCGACGAGCGGGAGACCGTCGCGACCCCGGAGCACGGCCAGCCGTCCTGCGGCTGACCGGCCCGCTCCGGTCCCGGGGCCGTCCCGCGCGCCACTCGGCGCGCGAGGCGGCCCCGGCTCGGTCGTGCGCCATGGAACCCAGGTGGCGCGCGAGATTGCGGCTCCCGTCGCGAGGCAGAGCCCGGCGAGCTCTACGCCGAGACCGGAGGCTCTATCTCGCGGGGGCGAGGGTCGTGGAGTCGCGCACCATGAGCTCGACGGGGAGGACGTCGTCGGGCGCCGTCGCGGGCTCCGGCGACCCGTCGGCGTCGGCGACGGCCCCGCGACGCGTGCCGAGCGCCGCGACCAGGCGGTCGACGGCGCGGGCACCGAGGCGCGCGAGGTCGGTGCGGACCGTGGTGAGCGGGGGCGACGCGAGGGTCGCGACGAACGTGTCGTCGAACCCGACGACGCTGAGGTCACGCGGCACGTCGACGCCGCGCTCCCGGAGTCGCGCGACGAGGCCGAGGGCGACGAGGTCGTTGTAGGCGAGGACCGCCGTCGCCCCCGACGCGACGACGAGGTCGGCGGCCGCACGACCGCCCTCGACACGGGGGCGGAACGACCCCACGGTGACGGTCTCGACGTCGGGGTAGCGCTCGCGGACGGCGTCGAGCCCGGCGCGGCGGCGCGCGTCGGACCACGACCGGTCGGGCCCGCCGACGTACGCGACGCGGCGGTGCCCGAGCGCCCGCAGGTGCTCGACGGCGAGGACGACGCCGTGCGCGTCGTCCGAGGAGACGGAGGGCACGCCGTCGTGCCGGAGGTTGACGAGGACGACGGGGACCCCCCGCGCGGCGTCCAGGTCGGCCTCGGCGGCGCGCGGAGAGCACAGCACGAGCCCGTCCGTCTGGGACCGCAGCCCGGTCACGAGCTCGGTCTCGAGCGCGGGGTCCTCCCCCGCGTCGACGACGAACACGGCGTGGCCCGTCTGGCGCGCCCGCGCCTGCACGCCCTTGGTCACAGACGCGAAGTACGGGTTCTCCAGGTCGGGCACGACGAGCCCGAGGGCCCCGGTGCGACCGGCACGCAGCCCGCTCGCGGCGCGGTTGGGCCGGTACCCGAGGCGGTGGGCGACGGCGACGACGCGGTCGCGCGTCTCCGGGGCGACGCGCTCGGGCTCGGCGAGGGCGCGGGAGACCGTGGAGATCGACACCCCGCTCTCGCGGGCGACGTCACGGACGGTGACCACGGCTGCCTCCTCGGCGCTCGGGGCCCCGCGGGGAGACTCGGGGCTGCGAACGATTGTAGCGGCCCCGCGGCTTTCGCTCCGAGAGATCCCGTGGCGTACGATGCAAACGTTCGCAACGATGCCTCTGGAGGAACCCGTGACGAGCACGGCCCACCTGGACCCGACCACCGCGACGGCGCCGTGGTCCCTGCACCCCGACCGCGCGCTCCCCGCCGACCCCGTGCTCCGACCGCTCGCCCGCGAGGTCTACGCGGCGACGCGCGACCTCCCGATCGTCTCCATGCACGGGCACGTCGACGCCGCGCTGCTCGCCGACGACGCGTCGTTCGGCGACCCAGCGGCGCTGTTCGTCACGCCCGACCACTACCTCGTGCGCATGCTCGTCGCGCAGAGCACGTCACCGCACGGCGCGCCGGGCGTGCGCGGCGTCCAGGACCTCGGCGTCGCGCCCGTGCCCGGCGCTCCCGACGGCACCGCGCCCGCCGAGACGGACCCGCGCGAGATCTGGCGCCGGTTCTGCGCGGGCTGGCACCTGTTCCGCGGCACCCCGACGCGCTACTGGACCGAGCACGCGCTCGTCGAGGTCTTCGGCGCCCCGGTGCGCCCGTCGGCACAGACCGCCGACGCGCTCTACGACCACCTGGTCGACCGCCTCGCGCGACCCGAGTTCCGACCGCGCGCGCTCTTCGAGCAGTTCGGCCTCGAGCTCCTCGCGACGACCGACCCCGCGCAGTCCCCGCTCGCCGACCACGCGCGCCTCGCCGCGGACGGTTGGGGCGATCGCGTCGTGCCGACGTTCCGCCCCGACCCGCTCCTGCACGTCGACCGCGCCGACTGGGCCGCCCAGGTGGCCGAGCTCGGCGCGGCCGCGGGGACGGACGTCGTCGACTACCGGTCCTACCTCGACGCGCTCCGCGCGCGCCGCGCCGCGTTCGTCGCGGCCGGCGCCCGCGCGACCGACCACGGCCACCGCACCGCGGACACCACGCCCCTCGACGACGCCGACGCCGCCCGCGTCCTCGACCGCGCGCTGCGCGGCGAGGCCACCGCGGCCGAGGCGCGGGCGTTCTCGGCGCACATGCTCTTCCAGATGGCTGCGATGTCGGCCGAGGACGGGCTCGTGATGCAGCTCCACCCCGGCGTCCTGCGCGACCACTGCGCCGGCGTCGTGCAGGCGTACGGTCCCGACAGGGGCTACGACATCCCCGAGCGCACCGAGTACGTGCGCGCGCTGCGTCCGGTCCTCGAGGCGTTCGGCCACCACCCAGGCTTCCGGATGGTCGCGTTCACCGTCGACGAGGACACGTTCTCGCGCGAGCTCGCCCCGCTCGCGGGGGTCTACCCGGCGCTGCGGCTCGGCGCCCCGTGGTGGTTCCTCGACACCCCCGACGGCATGCGCCGCTTCCGCGAGGCGGCGACGGACACCGCGGGCTTCTACAACACGAGCGGGTTCGTCGACGACACGCGCGCGTTCTGCTCCATCCCCGCCCGCCACGACCTCGCACGCCGGATCGACGCCGGCCACCTCGCCCGCCTCGTCGCCGAGCACCGCCTCGACCTCGACGAGGCGCTCGACACCGCCGTCGACCTCGCCTACCACCTCCCGAGGGCCTCCTACCCCCCGCTGGGCGCGTGAACCCTGTCGCCGAACCGCACCCCCGCGAGATCGACCCGTCCGCCTTCAGATCGACCTCCCGAGGGTCGATCTCGGACGCTCGGGTCGATCTCGCGCAGAGCGCCCGCCGCAGAACCCTCCGAGAACTCGTCCGCGTGAGGTGTCGATCTCGGCGACGGTCGTTCGTCGTCCTGGTGAGCGGCCGCACGGGCCGCACGACCGAGGAGGCACGATGACCTTTCTGGAGACGATCCTCGCCGCGAACCGGGAGCAGCCGCCGGACCTCGCGCGCTACCGTGACGGACGGCGCAGCGTGGGCGACGGGATCGACGCCGCCGACGTGGTGCTCTACGGGCCGACGGCGCTCCGCCGGCCCGCGACGACGAGGGCGGAGGACCTGTGATGCGTTACCTCATGCTCGTGCTCAGCACGCCGCACGACCCCGACCTGCGCCCCGAGGAGGCTGCGGCGGCACCCCCGATCGAGGAGTGGATCGGGCGCCACTACGGCAGCGGCGCCGCGGTGCTGGGCGACCGGCTGCGGCCCGTGGAGGACGCCGTCGGCGTCCGGGTGCGCGGCGGCAAGGTCCTCGTCACCGACGGGCCGTTCTCCGAGACCAAGGAGACGATCGCCGGGTTCGACGTCCTCGAGGCGCCCGACCTGGACGCCGCGATCGCCATCGCGTCCGAGCACCCCATGGCGTACGGCGGGGCGATCGAGCTGCACCCTGCGTGGCCGCTGGACCTCGACGGGTCCTGACCTGACGGTCGTGACGGACCCGCGCCGCGCCGTCGAGGACGCGTTCCGCACCGAGTGGGGACGCGTCCTCGGCGCGGTCGCGCGCAGCACGGGCGACCTCGACCTGGCGGAGGAGTCCGCGCAGGACGCGTTCGCGACCGCGCTGCGCACGTGGGGCCGGGACGGCGTCCCCGAGCGGCCGGGCGCCTGGCTCACGACGACGGCCCGTCGGCACGCCATCGACGTGCTGCGACGGCGCCGGGTCGAGGCCGAGCGGGTCGCCGCCGCGGGCCGCCTGGGCGAGCGTGTCGACGCCGGCTCCCGGAGCGGGGGCCGCGACCCCGTCGCCGAGCAGGTCGCCGTCGGCCTCGACGACGACGGGTGGGACCTCGACGACCCCGACGGCGACCTCCTCCGGCTGCTGTTCACGTGCTGCCACCCGGCGCTGCCCGCCGAGGCTCGCGTCGCCCTGACCTTGCGGTCGCTGACCGGCATGACGACCGCCCAGGTCGCGCGCGCGTTCCTCGTCCCCGAGGCGACGATGGCGCAGCGCCTCGTCCGGGCCAAGCGCCGCATCCACGCGACCGGGATGACGTTCCGGGTGCCGCCCGCCGAGCTCCGGGCGGAGCGCGTCGACGGCGTCCTGGCCGTCCTGTACGTGCTCTTCACGGAGGGGTACGACGCCTGGGCGGAGCCCTCCGACGTGGTCGAGGGATCGGCCGAACGGCGTGCTCTCGCCGACGTCGCCGTCCGGCTCGCGCGCCTGGCCGCACGGCTGCTCGACGACGAGCCGGAGGCCCGCGGGCTGCTCGCCCTCCTGCTGCTCCAGCACGCCCGCCGGGACGAGCGCGTCGGCCCCGACGGCTCGACGCGCACCCTCGCGGAGCAGGACCGCGCGCGCTGGCGGCACGACGAGATCGCGGAGGGAGTGGCCGAGCTGGACGCGGCGCTCGCCGTCGGGCGGCCCGGGGCGTACCAGGTGCAGGCCGCCGTCGCGGCGCTGCACGACGAGGCCCCCGACGCCGAGGCGACCGACTGGCCGCAGATCCTGGGCCTGTACGACGTGCTGCTCGACCTCACCGGTTCGCCGGTCGTCGCGCTCAACCGCGCGGTCGCCGTCGCCGAGGTGCACGGCGCGGAGGCCGGCCTCGCGGCGATCGACGCCGTCGCCGCCGAGCCCGCGCTCGCGGGGTACCACCTGCTGCCCGCGGTCCGCGCGGAGCTGCTCGAGCGCGCCGGCCGACCCGCGGAGGCCGCCGTCGACCTGCGTCGCGCCCTCGCGCTCGTCGACCGCGAGGGCGACCGCCGCCTCCTGGAGCGCCGCCTGGCCGGGCTCGCCGAGGCGATGCGAGATCGACCCGAGCGTCCGAGATCGGCCCTCTGAGGGTCGACGTCGCGACGCTCGGGTCGACCGGGCCGCGCTACGAGGCTCCGCAGGGGGCGAGCCGCTTCCAGCGAGCCAGAAGCCGGTGCTCCGTCCCAGCATGTAAAACGGTATCGATAACGATTGCCATCCTGTCGCAGTGTGACTAGCGTCACGTGCGCACGTTGTTCGCGCTGGTGGGCCAACGGTGGTCCACCCGGGAGGAAGAGGATCGACGATGACCCGAGCACTACCCTTGCGCAGCACGAACGGCAGGAGGTCGGCCGCCCTGGCCGCGCTCGTTGCCGTGCTCATCACCACCGGCGTCGGCGCGGGCACCGCGCAGGCTGCCGGCTCCACCCTCGAGGCGGCGGCCGCCGAGTCCGGCCGCTACTTCGGCACCGCCCTCGCGGCGGGCAGGCTGTCCGACTCGACGTACTCGACCATCGCGAACCGCGAGTTCGACACGATCACGGCCGAGAACGAGATGAAGATGGACGCGACGGAGCCGTCGCAGAACCAGTTCAACTACTCCCAGGGCGACCAGATCGTCAACTGGGCCACGAGCCGGGGGAAGCAGGTCCGCGGGCACGCCCTCGCCTGGCACTCGCAGCAGCCGGGCTGGATGCAGAACATGTCCGGCTCCGCGCTCCGCCAGGCGATGCTCAACCACGTGACGCAGGTCGCGACGCACTACCGCGGCAAGATCTACGCGTGGGACGTCGTGAACGAGGCGTTCGCCGACGGCAGCTCGGGCGCGCGTCGCGACTCGAACCTGCAGCGCACCGGCAACGACTGGATCGAGGCGGCGTTCCGCGCGGCCCGCGCCGCCGACCCCGGCGCCAAGCTCTGCTACAACGACTACAACACCGACAACTGGAGCCACGCGAAGACCCAGGCCGTGTACAACATGGTCCGCGACTTCAAGGCGCGGGGGGTGCCGATCGACTGCGTCGGCTTCCAGGCCCACTTCAACTCGGGCAACCCGGTGCCGAGCAACTACCACACCACCCTCCAGAACTTCGCCGACCTCGGCGTCGACGTGCATATCACCGAGCTCGACATCGAGGGCTCCGGCTCGTCGCAGGCGGAGCAGTACCGCGGCGTCGTCCAGGCGTGCATGGCCGTGTCGCGCTGCACCGGCATCACCGTCTGGGGCGTGCGGGACACCGACTCGTGGCGCGCGTCCGGCACCCCGCTGCTGTTCGACGGCAACGGGAACAAGAAGGCCGCCTACACCGCCGTGCTCGACCAGCTCAACAGCGGCGGCGGGACGCCCGGCGGCCCGGGGGAGAACCCGGGCGGCTCCTGCACCGTGACCGTGACGCGGGGCGACTCCTGGGGCGACCGCTTCAACACCACGTTCCAGGTCTCCGGCGCGTCCGACTGGTCCGTGACCATCCGCACCGGCTCCGGCCAGAGCCTGCAGAACTCCTGGAACGCCGCGGTCACCGGCACGAGCGGCACGCTCACCGCGACACCGAACGGGAACGGCGACGCCTTCGGCATCACGCTGTACTCGAACGGCAACACCACGCTCCCGACGGCCACGTGCTCGTCGGGCTCGGGAGGCGGCGGCGAGACCTGCACCGTGACCGTGACGCGGGGTGACTCCTGGGGCGACCGCTTCAACACCACGTTCCAGGTCTCCGGCGCGTCCGACTGGACCGTGACCATCCGCACCGGCTCCGGCCAGAGCCTGCAGAACTCCTGGAACGCCGCCGTCTCCGGCACGAGCGGCACCCTCACCGCGACACCCAACGGCAACGGCGACGCCTTCGGCATCACGCTGTACTCGAACGGCAACACCACGCTCCCGACGGCCACCTGCTCGGCCTGACCGGAGACCGCCGGGGTGGTGGGACCGTCCGTCCCGCCACCCCGGCGTCCGTGCCGCACCAGGGCCGGCAGAGCCACGTCGTCCGACCACAACCGCAGCGCCTCGCCGCGGGGGTCTCGACAGGCGGCACGGACGCGCCCCGGCGAGACTGGACCGGACTCACCCTCTCCCGGAGCCCTGATGCGCATAGCCCTCACCGCGACCTGCCTCGGCGACGTGATGTTCCCGCAGGCACCTCGCGCCACCGCCCTCCTCCTCGAGCGCCTCGGGCACGAGGTGTTCTTCCCCGAGCGCCAGGCCTGCTGCGGCCAGATGCACGTCAACACCGGGTACCTCGACGAGGCGGTCCCCGTGGTGCGCAACCACGTCGAGGCCTTCTCCCCCGTGCTCGACGGCGAGTGGGACGCGATCGTCGTGCCGTCGGGGTCGTGCACAGGGTCGGTCCGGCACCAGCAGGGCATGGTCTGCCGGCGCGCCGGTCTCGACGACCTCGCGCGCACCGCCGACGCGGTCGCCGCGAAGACGTACGAGCTCTCCGAGCTGCTCGTCGACGTGCTCGGCGTGACCGACGTCGGCGCCTACTTCCCGCACCGCGTCACCTACCACCCGACGTGCCACTCGCTGCGCATGCTCCACGTCGGCGACAAGCCGCTGCGCCTCCTGCGCGCGGTCGCGGGCATCGACCTCGTCGAGCTGCCCGCGGCGGAGGCGTGCTGCGGGTTCGGCGGCACCTTCGCGCTGAAGAACGCCGAGACCTCGACGGCGATGCTCGCCGACAAGATGACGCACGTGAAGGAGACGGGCGCCGAGGTCCTCACCGCGGGCGACGCGTCGTGCCTCCTGCACATCGGCGGCGGACTGTCGCGCATCCGCGCGGGCGTCCGCACGCTGCACCTCGCGGAGATCCTCGCGTCCACGAAGGACACACCCGCCCCTGCCGGGGCCGGTCCGTCGACGCGCGGGGGTGCCCGGTGAGCCGCACGTTCCTCGGCCTGCCCGCCCGGCGCGGCGCGCGCACCCTGCCCGACGACGTCGCGCGCCCGGGCGCGCGCGGCACGTCGGCGGGTACCTCGGCGGGCGCAGCGGCGGCGTCGGACGCGTTCGGCGACGTGCCGCACCCCGACGCGCCGCTGCGCTGGGGCGACGCGTTCCCCGACGCCGCGCGCGCGGCGCTGCAGAACACGCAGCTGCGCCGCAACCTCGCGCACGCGACCTCGACCATCCGGGACAAGCGCGCCGCCGTCGTCGGCGAGGTGCCGGACTGGGAGGCGCTGCGCGACGCGGGCTCCGCGATCAAGACCGACGTCATGGCGCGCCTGCCCGACCTCCTCGAGGAGCTGGAGCGCAACGTCGTGGCGCGGGGCGGCGTCGTGCACTGGGCGCGCGACGCCGACGAGGCGAACCGGATCGTCGCGGACCTCGTGAAGGCCAAGGGCGTCGACGAGGTCGTCAAGGTGAAGTCCATGGCGACGCAGGAGACCGGGCTCAACGAGGCGCTCGCCGCCGAGGGGATCGCGGCGTACGAGACGGACCTCGCGGAGCTCATCGTGCAGCTCGCCGACGACATGCCGTCGCACATCCTCGTGCCCGCGATCCACCGCAACCGCGCGGAGATCCGCGAGGTCTTCCTCGCGCGCATGGGCGACGCCCCGCCGGACCTGTCGGACGTCCCGCGCGAGCTCGCGATGGCCGCGCGCGCCCACCTGCGCCGCACGTTCCTCTCGGCGAAGGTCGCGATCAGCGGCGCGAACTTCGGCGTCGCGGACACGGGGACGCTGACCGTCGTCGAGTCCGAGGGCAACGGCCGCATGTGCCTCACGCTCCCCGAGACGCTCATCACCGTCATGGGGATCGAGAAGGTCGTGCCCACGTTCACCGACCTTGAGGTGTTCCTCCAGCTCCTGCCGCGGTCGTCCACGGGCGAGCGCATGAATCCGTACACCTCCCTGTGGACGGGCGTCACGCCTGGCGACGGGCCGCAGGAGTTCCACCTCGTGCTGCTCGACAACGGGCGCACCGACGTCCTCGCCGACGAGGTCGGGCGGGCCGCGCTGCACTGCATCCGCTGCTCCGCGTGCCTCAACGTGTGCCCGGTGTACGAGCGGGTGGGCGGCCACGCCTACGGGTCGGTGTACCCCGGCCCGATCGGCGCGATCCTCACGCCGCAGCTCACGAAGTCCTCCGGCGGGCTCTCCGGCCACCACGACCCCAACGCGTCGCTCCCCTACGCGTCCACGCTGTGCGGCGCGTGCTACGAGGTGTGCCCCGTGAAGATCGACATCCCGTCGATCCTCGTCGAGCTCCGGGCGCGCGAGGTCGACGCCGACCGCGGCCGCCCGACCGGCTGGGGCGCCGCGATGAAGGCGGCGTCGTTCGTCATGTCCGACGCGCGCCGGTTCGCGCTCGCGGAGAAGGCGGCGGGTCTGGGTCGCGTGGTCGCCGGTCCGACAGGCCGGATCGCGACCCTCCCGCCCCCCGCGTCCGCCTGGACCCGCTCGCGCGACCTCCCGGCCCCGGCGAAGCAGACCTTCCGCGACTGGTGGCGCGACCGTCCGGACCGTGCGACCCCACCGGCCGACCCCGTGGTCCCTCCCCAGGACCGGTCCGCGCTGAGGAACGATCGCGGGTTCGCCGAACCCGGGATCACTCCTCAAGATGAGCCCGCACCGGGGAACGATCCAGGGTTCGGCGAGAGGGGTGACGACCGGTGAGCGCGCGTGACGACGTCCTCGCCCGCGTGCGCGCCGCGCTCAGGGGGTCGACGGCGGGTGGGGCGGCGGCGTCCGGCCGTGTCCCGCGGGCGTACCGCGAGCGCGGCGACCTCGCGCCGGGGTCGCCGGGAGCCGTGGACGTCCTCGTCGACCGGCTCGTCGACTACCGGGCGCACGTCCACCGGGCCGCCGGCCCGGCCGAGGTCGCCACGATCGTGGGCGACGTGCTCGCGGACGCGGCGTCCGTCGTCGTACCGCCGGGGCTCGACGACGCGTGGCTGGGCGCGCTGGGTGCCGGGACCGCCGTCGTGCCCGACGCACGCGACGACCCGCGCACGCCCGACGAGCTCGACCGGGTGGACGCCGTCGTCACGGCCGCGCGCGTCGCGATCGCCGACACGGGCACGATCGTGCTCGACGGCGAGCCCGACCAGGGCCGCCGGGCGATCACGCTCGTGCCCGACCTGCACGTCTGCGTCGTGCGCACGGACCAGGTGGTGCAGACCGTGCCCGAGGCCGTGCGGCTGCTCTCCGCGCACCCGGAACGACCGCAGACGTGGATCAGCGGCCCCAGCGCGACGAGCGACATCGAGCTCTCCCGCGTCGAGGGCGTCCACGGCCCCCGCACCCTCCACGTGGTCCTCGCCCCGCCGAGGTAGAGCGGGCCCTCATGCCCCACGGCGGTGGCGCACCTCCGCGAGAACCGTCGCCAGGCGGACGGGGAAGTCGTCCGGCGTGCCGGACGGCAGCGCGTCGACCGGGAACCAGGCGACGTCCTCGCTCTCGTCGCTCACGACGGTGCGCGCGTCCGGGTCGGCGAACGCGACGAACCCGACGTCCCAGTGCGTGCGGCACGTCCCGAACGCCGCGGCGAGGTCGTGGCGGTGCACGTCGACCGGGGCGGCGGGCGCGGCGTCGGCGCGGGCGCCGGGGACGGTGCCGGCGGACGGGTCCGGGTCGAACGGGACGAGGTCGTCGAGGCCGCTCTCCTCGCGCGCCTCGCGGTAGGCGGCGCCCGCGAGCGTCGTGTCGCCCGGCTCGGTGTGCCCGCCCACCTGGACCCAGAACTGGCCCTTGCGATGGAAGCAGAGCAGCACGCGGGCCAGGTCCGGGCTGAGCACGAAGCAGCTCGCCGTGAGGTGCTGCGGGCCACCGTCGCGCCGGACGGCGTCGGCACGCGCGCCGGAGCCACCGTCGCCGCGGAGGAACGCGCGGTACTCGGCCGCGAGCGCCGCCTGCTCGTCGTCGACCGGCTCCCACCGGTCGAGGCGGGCGAGGGCGTCGCGGGCGAGCAGGGCGGCAGGGTCGAGTGCGGTCACCGGGGAAGGCTACGTGGCGCGCGTGACCGTCCCGGTGCGGCGCTGCGAGAATGGGGTCCCGTGAGCGACCCTCAGCACGTCGACGGAGGCCCGGTCCAGGCCGGCACAGGACCGGCGACCGACGACCTCGGCTCGGACCCCGCGCTGTTCGACCTCCCGCCGGGCTCGCGCGAGGTCCCGACGCGCATCGTGCTCCTCACGGGCGCGTCCGGCTCGGGCAAGACGTCGCTCACGCGGCGCCTCGGCCTCCCGGTCGTCGCGCTCGACGACTTCTACCTCGACCACGACCACCCGGACCTGCCGCAGCGGTTCGGCATCGTCGACTGGGACGACCCCCGCTCGTGGGACGCCGCGGGCGCCGTCGCGGCGCTCGTCGACCTCGCGCGGACCGGGCACGCGGACGTGCCGGTCTACGACATCCCGACGTCGCGCCGCACGGGGACGACGCACCTCGACGTCACGGGCTCGCGGGTCGTGCTGGCCGAGGGGATCTTCGCGGCGGAGATCGTCGCGGCGTGCCGCGCCCAGGACGTCCTGGCCGACGCGATCTGCCTGCGCCGACCGCGTCTCATGACGTTCTGGTTCCGCCTGCTGCGCGACCTCGCGGAGATGCGCAAGCCGCCGGTCACGCTGTTGCGGCGCGGCTGGGCGCTGCTGCGCGCCGAGCCCGCACTCGTGCGCCACTGGGAGTCGCTCGGCTGTCGCGCGCTGACGCCGACGCAGGCCGAGAAGGAGATCCGCGCGCTCCTGCGGCCCTCCGCGGCGTAGGCGCTACGCCGACGGGGCAGCGACCTCGATCGTCGCGACCGACGGCCCGCCGCAGTCGGGCCCGAAGTCGCCGGTCGTCGTCTCCCACACGGGGTCGACCTCGTGCTCGGCGACGACGTCTCCCGACGCGAGGTCCACCACACGGACGGCGATCGGCCCGACCGGGCCGTTCGTCGCGGAGCCCGTCCAGCCGCCGCGCGACGGCTCGACGGGCAGGTCCTCCGCCGCCGCCTCGGGCGAGCTCTGGGCAGCCTCGGGCCGGTCCGGCAGGACCAGGTGGTCGGGGACCGTCGTGGGGATCGGCTCCGGGTCGAGCGAGACAGTCCCGTCGCGCACGAGCCCGCAGGGGTTGATCCCGACGCAGCCCACGAGCACGCCGTAGGCATCCCGATCCGGCCAGGAGTCGTCGAGCCGGACCTCGAGGCGCGCCACGTAGCCGACCGCGGGGCACGCGGTGACCGGGCCTCCCCCCGGGCCGCCGCACGCGGGCAGCACGGCGACGAGCAGTCCTGCGGCGAGCCCGCGCGCACGCCGTCGTCCCCGTCCGTCGGTCATCGTCGGCACCCCCTCCGCAGGCCGGCACGTTCGCCCGGGCCTTCGTCCAGAGCCTGTCGCGTGCGGCCGGATCCTTGCACCGAGACCTGCGAGTCCACCCGCGGAGCGTGACGAGACGTGAGAAGTGGCCCCTGAACGGCACGCCCCGGGGGCCACTTCTCACGCCTCGGCGGGGAGCGTCCCGACGACGATCGTCGCGCCGATCTCCTCGTCGCGGACGACGCGCGCCCGCAGTCCGGCCCGTTCGAGGACGTCGACGGCGCCCGTCGCCTGGCGCTCGCCGGACTCCGTGAGCAGGTGGCCGCCGGGAGCGAGCCACGCGGGCGCCTCGGCGGCGACGCGGCGCAGCACGTCCAGACCGTCGCCGCCGCCGTCGAGCGCGACGTGGGCCTCGTGGTCGCGCGCCTCGCGGGGCAGCAGCGGGATCTCGGCCGTGGGCACGTACGGCACGTTGGCGAGGAGCAGGTCGACCCGGCCCCGCAGACCGGGCGGCAACGGGTCGAACAGGTCGCCCTCGTACACGCTGCCGCCGACCGCGGCGACGTTGCGCGCCGCGCACGCGACGGCGGCCGGGTCGACGTCGCTCGCGTGCAGCGCGACGGTCTCCGCGCCGCCGAGGCCCACCGCGGTCGCGAGCCCCAGCGCCCCGGCGCCGCAGCACAGGTCGACCACGACCACTGCCGGGCCGACCATCCGACGGTCCAGGCCGCTGTCCGGGCCGCCGTCCCGGTCGCCGTCGGGGTTGCCGACCGCCCCGCCACCCGCGCCGACCGCGCCGCCGTCGGCGTCACCAACCATCACGCTTCCTGTTCCGCCGTCGGCGTCGCCGACCGTCACGCCGCCCGCGCCACCGCCTGTCCCGCCGTCGGGCAGCCGGACCAGGCGCCCGGCCTGCCGCCCGAGCGCGACGGCCTCGTCGACGAGCAGCGCGGTGCGCTGGCGCGGCACGAACACCCCGGGGTCGACGGCGACGCGGAGCCCGTGGAAGTCGACGTACCCGAGCATGTGCTCGAGCGGCTCGCCCGCGACCCGGCGCGCGACGAGCGCGTCGAGGTGCGCGTCGTCGTCGGCCCGCGCGGCGAGGAGCGCGGCCTCGTCCTCCGCGAAGACGCACCCGGCGGCGCGCAGGCGGGCGGCGAGGTCGTCGAGCTGGTCCCGGTCCACGTCCGGACGGTACTCCGGGACGGGTCTCGCCCGCGCGGGAGGGAGCCGCCGTCACGAGATCGACCCGCGCGTCCGAGATCGACCCTCAGGGGGTCGACCTCACGACGCGCGGGTCGATCTGGGCGGTGCTCGGTCAGTCGCGCAGGAGCGGGAGGAGCTGGGTGCCCTGGCGCTCGATCTCGCGCAGGTACGGGGTGTCCGACAGGACGAAGTGCGTGACGCCGAGGTCCTGGTAGCGCCGCAGCGACTTCGCGACGTCCTCCGCCGAGCCGACGAGCCACGTCGTGCCCGCTCCCCCGCCGCCGAACCGGCCGGGCGTCGTCCACAGGTTGTCGTCGAGCACCTCGCCGCGCGCCGCGAGGTCGAGCAGGCGCTGCTGCCCGACGGCTGTGCTCCGCCCCCGGTCGCGCGCGGACCACGCCTCGCCCTCCTGCGACCGCGCGGCCAGCTCCGCGACCTTCGCCTCGGCGTCGGCCCACGCCTCCTCGGTGGTGTCGCGGACGAACGTCGTGATCCGCAGGCCGAACTCGAGCGGCGCGTGCTCACGCCCGAGCTCGGCGCTCAGGCGCTTCAGCCGGTCGATGCGCTCCGCGATCCCGTCGAGCGGCTCGCCCCAGAAGAGCTGCACGTCCGCCTCGGTCGCGGCGACCCGCTCCGCGGCCTCCGACGCGCCGCCGAAGTAGATCCGCGGGTGCGCGCGGCCGTCGCGTGCCACGGGGCGCGGACCCAGCCGTGACCGCGTCACCGAGAAGTGCTCGCCCGCGTACGTGACCTCCTCCTGCGTCCACAGGCGGCGCACGATCTGCAGGAACTCGCGCGTCCGGGCATACCGGTGCGCGGGGTCGGCCTCGCCGTCGCCGTACGCCTCCTGCCCGTCGGTGCCGGACACGATGTTGACGCGCAGCCGGCCGCCGCTGAGGTGGTCGAGGGTCGCGGCGGCGGACGCGAAGTGCGCGGGCCGCCAGAACCCGGGCCGGATCGCGACGAGCGGCTCGAACGTCGTGGTGCGGGCCGCGAGCGCCGTCGCGACGGTGAACGTGTCGGGACGCCCCCAGCTCGTCCCGAGCAGCGCGCCCGCGAACCCGTGGCGTTCCAGCGCGTGCGCGTGGTTCGTCAGGGTGTCGAGGCTGTTGTGGCCCTCGGTGGTGTCGTCGCCGCGGTGGCCCGGACGGACCTGGTTCGGGACGTACCAGAGGTGCTCGGCGCTCACGCGAGGGCCTCCTCGAGGACGCGCGCGCCGCCGTCGGGCACGGGGCCACCGGGGGCGGTGCCCGCGGTGGCGGGGTCGACCTCAGCCGCTCGTGCGTACCGGTTCGCCGGCCGCTCGAGCCCGTAGTGCTCGCGCAGCGTCCGTCCCTCGTACTCCTCGCGGAACAGGCCGCGCTCGCGCAGCACGGGTAGCACGTGGTCGACGAACTGCTCGAGCCCCGACGGCAGCACCGCGGGCATGATGTTGAACCCGTCGGCGGCCTCGGCGTCGTACCAGTCCTGGATCGCGTCGGCGACCTGCTCGGGCGTGCCCGCGAACGTGCGGTGCCCGCGCCCGCCGCCGAGCCGCCCGATGAGCTGGCGCACCGTGAGCCGCTCGCGCCGCGCGAGCTCGACGATCAGCGTGTACCGGCTCTTGGCCCCCTCGATCTCGTCCTCGGTGGGCAGACCGTCCGGCAGCTCGCGGTCGAGCGGCAGGTCCTCGGGCGCGAGCCGCAGCGTCTTCGCGAGCTGGGCGCGCGCGTACTCCGGGACGATGAGCTCGTCGAGCTCGCGCTCCTGCGCGAGCGCGTCCGCCTCGGTCGACCCGATGACGGGGACGATGCCGGGCAGGATCTTCACCGTCCCCGGGTCGCGGCCGACGGCGACCGCCCGGGCCTTGAGGTCGGCGTAGAAGTCGCGGGCGTCGTCGAGCGTCTGGTGCGCGGTGAACACCGCCTCGGCGTAGCGCGCGGCGAGGTCCTTGCCGTCCTCCGACGACCCGGCCTGCACGATGAGCGGCCGCGCCTGCGGCGAGCGCGGCGTGGTGAGGGCGCCGTGCACGGAGAAGTGGGTGCCGACGTGCGCGGGCCCGTGGATCTTGGCCGGGTCCGCCCAGACGCCCGCGGCCTTGTCGGCGAGCACGGCGTCGTCCTCCCACGAGTCCCAGAGCTGGAACGCGACGTCGAGGAACTCCGCCGCGCGCTCGTACCGCACCGCGTGGGCGGGCTGGTCGTCGAGGCCGAAGTTGCGCGCGATGTCCGGCCCCGCCGTCGTCACGACGTTCCACCCCGCCCGACCGCCGGAGACGTGGTCGATCGACGCGAACCGCCGCGCGAGGTTGTACGGCGAGTTGTACGTCGTCGACGCCGTCGCGATGAGGCCGATGCGCTCGGTCACGGTCGCGATGGCCGTGAGCACGATGAGCGGGTCGAGCGACCCCGCCGGGCGGCGCCCGACGTCGGACCGCAGCCCCGGCCCGTCGGCGAAGAAGATCGAGTCGAGCCTGCCCGCCTCCGCGATCTGCGCGAGGCGCTGCAGGTGCGCGATGTTCGTCGACGTCCACGACGGGTCGCTCTCCGGCAGCCGCCACGACGCCTCGTGGTGGCCCGTGCTCATGAGGAACGCGTTGAGGTGCAGGCGCCCCGGGCGGTGGCCTGCGGAGTCGTAGCGGGTCATGCGGCGGTGTCCTTCCTGTCGTCCCGGACCACGCCGAGCGCGTCGAGCAGCTCGGTGCGGAGCCGGGAGAAGCGGGGGTCGGCGGGGTCGCGCGCCTCGCCGGGGCGGTAGCTCTGGTCGATGCGGCGCTCGGCCGCGATGCGTCCCTCGTCGAGCACGACGACGCGGTCCGCGAGGACGATCGCCTCGTCCACGTCGTGCGTCACGAGCAGGACGGCGGGGCGGTGCCGCGCGCACAGGTCGCGCAGCAGCGCGTGCATGCGGATGCGGGTCAGGGCGTCGAGCGCGCCGAACGGCTCGTCGGCGAGCAGGAGGCGCGGCGAGCGCACGAGCGAGCGGGCGAGCGACACGCGCTGCTGCTCGCCGCCCGAGAGCTCGTTCGGCCACGCGCGCTCGCGCCCGGCCAGGCCGACCTCCGCGAGGCTCGCGCGGCCGGCGTCCCGCGCGGCGCTCCGCCCGCGCGCCCCGGCGTCGAGACCGAGCACCACGTTGTCCAGCACGCGCGCCCATGGCAACAGCCGCGAGTCCTGGAAGACGACGGACACCTGGTCCGGCACGACGACCTCGCCCGAGCCCGCGACCCCGTGGTCGAGCGCGGCGAGCGCGCGCAGGAGCGTGCTCTTGCCCGAGCCCGAGCGACCCAGGATCGCGACGAACTCGCCGTCGTCCACGGTGAGGTCGAGGTCGTCGAGGATGCGCTGCTCCCCGTACGACCGCACGAGCGAGCGGACCCGCACGGCCGCGCCGTCCGCCGTCGGGCGGTCCTCCACGGTCAGTCCTCCAGCGTGCGCCGCCACGACAGCACCCTCCTCTGCAGGAGGCGGACGGCGAGGTCCGCGGAGTAGCCCAGCACGCCGTAGACCACGAGGCCGACGAGGATGATCTCCGTCTGCCCGTACGTCCGGGCGAGCTCCATCATGTAGCCGATCCCTGCCGTCGCGTTGACCTGCTCGACCACGACGAGCGCGAGCATCGACCCCGTCACCGCGAACCGCAGCCCGAGGAAGAACCCGGGCAGCGCGCCGGGCAGGATGACGCGACGCACGAACTGCCACCGCGAGAGCTGCACCGTCTCGGCGAGCTCGACGTAGCGGCTGTCGATCGCGCGCAGGCCGTTGTGCGTGTGCAGGTAGATCGGGATGAACACGCCGAGCGCGATGGTGATGACCTTCATCTCCTCGCCGATCCCGAACCACAGGATGAGCAGCGGCAGGAGCGCGAGGTTGGGGATGGCGCGCTTGACCTGGATCGGGCCGTCGAGCACGGCGTCGCCGAGCCGGCTCAGCCCGGCCGCGAGCGCGAGCACGACGCCCGCGACGATGCCGAACGCCAGCCCGAGCGCGGCGCGCGTCAGGGACACACCGAGGTGCGCGCCGAGCTTGCCGTTCGCGACGAGCTCGGCACCCGTCGTGACGACCGTCCACGGTGCGGAGAGCACGCGCGGGTCGATGAGCCCCGTGGCGGAGCCGACCGACCAGACGCCCACGAGCAGCGTCACGCCGACGAGCGCCGCGAGCGGGATCGGCCGGCCGAGCCCCAGGCGTGTGCCGCGGGGGCGCACGTCCGCGGTCGTCGCGGGTGCGGCGTCGAGCCTCGGGGCCGCGAGGTCCACCCGGTCGACGACCGCCGCGCTCACTGCGCTCCCCCGTCCCGCGCCGCCGCCGCGGCCTCACCCGCGACGGGACCGAAGCGCTCGTCGAACAGGTCCGTCGCGTCGAACGGCTCCTGGTCGAGCTCGGTCGCGAGCAGGTCGATCGTCGCCTGCGTGCGCTCGATGCCCTCGGTCAGGTCGGACGGGATGTCCGGGACCGGCGCGTGGTCGATGAGGTACTGCGCGTCCTCCTCGCTCAGCCCCTGGTCCTCGACGTAGTACCCCTGCTTCCACTCCTCGGGGTGCTCGTCGATCCAGACCTTCGCCGCCGCCCACGCGGCGACGTACTCGCGCAGCGCCGCGGCCTTGGCCGGGTCCTCGACGACCTCCGTCGGGCCGTAGAGGTGCGAGGCGTCGTCGCGCAGGTGGTGCTTGACCGACGTCGCGCCGTCCGCCTCGTAGGTGGCCAGGTAGCGGAAGAGCTGCGTCCCGCCCAGCGGGGCGACGTCGACCTCGCCCGCGGCGAGCGCCGTCGAGTACACGTCGCCCGTGCTCGGCAGCTCGACGAGCTCGACGTCGTCCTGCGTGAGACCGGCCTCCTGGAGCGCCTTGAGCACGATCGCGCCCTGCGCCTGGCCCGGGCTGAACGCGATGCGGTGGCCGCGGAAGTCCTCGAGCGAGTCGAGCTCGACCCAGGGCGCGCCCGCGAACTCGTAGATCGGCGCGTCCTCCCAGTTCTCCCGGTAGATCGACGCGTAGATCTGCACGTCCAGTCCCGTCCACGTCGCGTGGATCGGCGGGATCTCCGCCACCGCACCGACGTCGAGCGAGCCCGCCCGGAACGCCTCCGTCGTCGCGGGGCCGCCGGAGATGTTGGCCCACTCGACCTCGAACGAGAAGTCGCTGTCGAGGTCGTCGCCGGCGAGCTCGAACGCCTTCTGCGTCGTCGGGTCGCCGATGCGCAGGACCGTGCCCTCGGGCACCTCGGTGGGCAGGTCGGCGTCGGCGGCGAGGGCCGCGCCGTCCGCCGGGTCCGTGCCGCCGGACGCCTGCGCGGCACCGCACGCACCCGTCGCGAGGAGTGCGACGAGGCCGAGCGCGACGGCGGTCGCGCCGCGGCGGCCGGACGGACCCGCAGACGGGCGGCCGGGCGGAGCGGAGGAACGGACGAGCGGGTGTGCGGGCATGGCGAGTCCTCTCGGGGAGAGCGCACGGGGGCATGCGGACGCCGCGTGCGGGAGGCGAGGTGGTGAACGGGCCCGACGGCGGCCCGGGCGGCCGTCGGTCAGTGCGTCGACGTGCTCAGCGGCACGGGGTCGGACGACACGCAGCCCGACGGCGCGGGCGCGCGCTCAGCGCGCGGCGACACGCGACGCCGGGCACGCGCCCGGCATCGGCGGCGGGGACGGCGACATGGCCCCCCGGTGTCGTCTGCATGCGGGCGACTGTGCCAGCGCGCGCACGCCACAGGAAGGGCACCCGCACCCCGTCCCACGACGAGGACGAAGGTAACGCCGTGCAACGTCGTCGCATCCCTCACCGCGAGGTAGGACCAGCGGTCTCGAGGTGGTACCCGCGGAGCTCTACGTCGCGACCGCTGGTTCTACCTCGCGCGTCCTCCGCTCTCTCTCGGCGGGACGACGACGGGCCCCGACCCTCCGGGTGGAGGATCGGGGCCCGTGTGTCAGGCGTTTCAGGAGTGCGTCACTCCGCGCCGGCCTGCAGCTCGCCCGTCGGGGGCAGGTCGCGGACCGAGACGCCGGTGGGGGCGTCGAGCGCGGCGGCCGCACCCACGCTCACCGGGCCGCGGTCGTGCTCGCCCTTGGAGACACCGCGGAAGGTGAACTCCCCGAGCAGGCCCTCGCCCTCCGCGTCGACCAGGACGATCTCGCCGGCCTTGAGCTCGCCGAACAGGATCTTCTCGGAGAGCACGTCCTCGATGTCGCGCTGGATCGCGCGGCGCAGCGGACGCGCACCCAGGACCGGGTCGTAGCCCTTCTCCGCGAGGAGGTTCTTCGCGGGCTGCGTGAGCTCGATGCCCATATCCTTGTCCCGCAGGCGGGTGTCGAGACGGGCGATCATGAGGTCGACGATCTGGATGATCTCGGTCTGCGAGAGCTGCGGGAAGACCACCACGTCGTCGACGCGGTTGAGGAACTCAGGCCGGAAGTGCTGCTTGAGCTCGTCGTTGACCTTCGCCTTCATGCGCTCGTAGGACGTGACCAGGTCACCGCCGGCGTTGAATCCGGTCTGGACGCCCTTGGCGATGTCCCGCGTGCCGAGGTTGGTCGTCATGATGATGACGGTGTTCTTGAAGTCCACGACACGGCCCTGCGAGTCGGTCAGGCGACCGTCCTCGAGGATCTGCAGGAGCGAGTTGAAGATGTCCGCGTGGGCCTTCTCCACCTCGTCGAACAGGACGACCGAGAACGGCTTGCGCCGCACCTTCTCGGTGAGCTGACCACCCTCGTCGTACCCGACGTAGCCGGGGGGCGAGCCGAACAGCCGCGAGACGGTGTGCTTCTCGGAGAACTCCGACATGTCGAGCTGGATGAGCGCGTCCTCGTCCCCGAAGAGGAACTCGGCGAGCGCCTTGGCCAGCTCCGTCTTCCCGACGCCCGTGGGGCCGGCGAAGATGAACGACCCGCCGGGGCGCTTGGGGTCCTTGAGGCCCGCACGCGTACGGCGGATGGCCTGCGACAGCGCCTTGATCGCGGCCTCCTGGCCGACGACGCGCTTGTGCAGCTCGTCCTCCATGTTGAGCAGGCGGCTGGACTCCTCCTCGGTGAGCTTGAAGACCGGGATGCCCGTGGCCATGGCCAGGACCTCCGCGATCAGCTCCTCGTCCACCTCGGCGACGGTGTCCAGGTCACCGGACTTCCACGCCTTCTCCTTGTCGGCGCGCTTCGCGGTGAGCTGCTTCTCCTTGTCGCGCAGGCCGGCGGCCTTCTCGAAGTCCTGCGCGTCGATCGCGGACTCCTTCTCGCGGCGTGCCTCGGCGATCTCCTCGTCGAGCTCCTTGAGCTCCGGCGGGGCGGTCATGCGCCGGATGCGCAGGCGCGCGCCCGCCTCGTCGATGAGGTCGATCGCCTTGTCCGGGAGGAACCGGTCGTTGATGTACCGGTCCGCGAGCGTGGCCGCGGAGACGAGCGCGGCGTCCGTGATGGACACGCGGTGGTGCGCCTCGTAGCGGTCGCGCAGTCCCTTGAGGATCTCGATCGCGTGGTTGAGCGACGGCTCGGCGACCTGGATCGGCTGGAAGCGGCGCTCCAGGGCCGGGTCCTTCTCGACGTGCTTGCGGTACTCGTCGAGCGTGGTCGCGCCGATCGTCTGCAGCTCGCCGCGCGCGAGCATCGGCTTGAGGATGCTCGCGGCGTCGATCGCGCCCTCGGCGGCACCCGCCCCGACGAGGGTGTGGATCTCGTCGATGAACAGGATGATGTCGCCGCGCGTGCGGATCTCCTTGAGCACCTTCTTCAGGCGCTCCTCGAAGTCGCCGCGGTAGCGCGAGCCGGCCACGAGCGCACCGAGGTCGAGCGTGTAGAGCTGCTTGTCCTTGAGCGTCTCGGGCACGTCGCCGCGCACGATGTCCTGGGCCAGGCCCTCGACGACGGCGGTCTTGCCGACGCCGGGCTCACCGATCAGCACCGGGTTGTTCTTGGTGCGGCGGCTCAGCACCTGCATGACGCGCTCGATCTCGAGGTTGCGCCCGATGACCGGGTCGAGCTTGCCCTCGCGCGCGGCCTGGGTGAGGTTGCGCCCGAACTGGTCGAGCACGGCCGAGCCGGACGGCTGGCCCTCGGCGGGGCCGCCCGCGGCGACGGGCTCCTTGCCCTGGTAGCCGGACAGGAGCTGGATGACCTGCTGGCGCACCTTGTTGAGGTCGGCGCCCATCTTGGTCAGGACCTGGGCGGCGACGCCCTCGCCCTCACGGATGAGGCCGAGCAGGATGTGCTCGGTGCCGATGTAGTTGTGGCCGAGCTGCAGCGCCTCGCGCAGCGACAGCTCGAGCACCTTCTTGGCGCGCGGCGTGAACGGGATGTGCCCGCTCGGGGCCTGCTGGCCCTCGCCGATGATCTCGGTCACCTGGGTGCGGACGCCGTCGAGGGAGATCCCGAGGGACTCCAGCGCCTTGGCCGCGACACCCTCGCCCTCGTGGATGAGGCCGAGGAGGATGTGCTCGGTGCCGATGTAGTTGTGGTTGAGCATCCGCGCCTCTTCCTGGGCGAGGACGACGACCCGACGGGCTCGGTCTGTGAATCTCTCGAACATGTGCTGCTCCTCGTGAGCGGCGTACACCTGCCCGCCGGACGACGGGTACAAGCCTGACCGCATTGACTCTATGCGGTTCGAACGAGCCGCACCCCCTCCGTATGCCGTTGTTCGCCAGGGGCGTGAAAGAGGGGTCGGGCCGTGACCTGCGGGGCCGCCGGACGCCGTCGTGCGCAATCACCCGGCCCGACACGCGCGCGCCACGTTGACCGCGGCGCGCACCCCGTGCAGGCTCGGGAGTGCGCCCCGCACGGACGCCAGAAGGGTGGCGAGAGCGATGCACCAGCCGGACCAGCAGCCCGAGGACCCCGCCGCGCCGGGAGCCGACGAGCGCGACGCGCCGTCGGTGGGCGCGCCCGCGACGTGGGAGCAGGTCGTCGCCCGGTTCCACGGCGTCGTCGCCGAGGTGGACGACCCGCTGACCTGGGGCCTCGACCTCGACGAGGAGACGCTCACGGGGGCCGGCCACGGCGCCCACGACCCGGCGGAGGAGCGGTTCCTGCGCTCCTACGTGTCGTTCACCGGCGAGACGCTCGACCTCGAGACGCTGCGCGTCCTGGCCGCGCACGACGAGCAGGCGGAGGACATCGTCCGCACCGCCCTCAGCGGGGCGCTCGCCGCGCCGCTGCACTCCGACACCCCGGGCGACGACGACTTCCTCGACTCCTACCAGGAGTACCGCGCGGCGATGCGCGCGATCGTCGAGGAGGTCGACGTCGCGCCGGTCACGCGCACCACCTTCGTGGTCGACGGCGAGCCGCAGGCCTGCCTGCACGTCACCGTGCGGGAGCACGCGGCGGTGTACGTCCCGCTGGAGGACCGGGCGCTCGTCGTCTCGGGTCCGGCCGACCTGCTCGCGCGCGTGGACGTCGTGACCCGCCCGCTGCGCAACATCCTCCAGGACGAGCCCGAGCCGAGGTTCTGACGCCCGACCCGGGCTTGCGGTCACCCCTGCTGCCGAACCCGGGGATGCGGATGGGTTCGGCGTCGGCACGGACGGCGACCCCGGGTTCGGCGACCGTCCGGTGACCCTCGTCCGTCGGTCCGGGACCGGCGTCCCGGGCGGAGCGCGGCGGCGCGGCCTAGGGTCGAGTCAGCACCGGTGCCGGGCGGCGGCGCCGGGACAGCACGCCGACGGCGCACGCGGTCGGCCGACCGGGCGGAGGTGGCGCAGATGCGCGGCGTGATCGTCGGTGTGGACGGGTCGGAGGAGTCCGGCGGCGCGCTCGACTGGGCGCTGCGCGAGGCGGCGGACCGGGGCGTGCCGCTCACGGCCGCGCTCGCGTTCGAGTCGCGGCAGGGTCCGGGCGACGGCCCGGACGCGGCGGCCGAGGAGAAGCGTGCGCTGGTCCAGGAGTGGCTGGACGCCGCGCACGCGCGCGCGGGCCTCGGCCCGGACGCGGTGACGACCACGGCCGTCGCCGAGCGCGGCAGCCCCGCGGCGGTCCTGCTCGCCCTCGCCCAGCCCGGGACCGCCCAGCCCGTCCAGGACGACGTGCGCCCCGACCCGGGCGACGGCGACCACGCGGACCTGCTCGTCGTCGGGCGCTGCGGCCGGGGACGCCTGGGGCGCATGGTCCTCGGGTCGGTGCCGACCGCCGTCGTGCAGCACGCGACGGTCCCGGTGACCGTGGTGCGCGGCACGCCCGACGTGCGGCACGAGCACGCGCGGCCCGTCGTGGTCGGAGTCGACGGGTCGTCGACGTCGGTCCAGGCGCTGCGGCACGGGGCGGACGTCGCGCGGCGCACGGGCGCGACGCTCGAGGCCCTGTTCTGCTGGCAGATCGTGTCGCTCGCGCCGCTCCCCGACTCGTGGGGGTGGACGCCGCCGATCGACGACTACGAGAAGTTCGCCTCCCAGAAGCTCGACGCCGCGCTCGAGGCCGCGGGGGTCGACCTGCCCGACGACCGCCTCGTGCGCACCGTGCAGCACGTGCACGCCGCGAAGGGGATCATCGAGGCGTCGTCGCACGCAGAGCGGCTCGTGCTCGGCAACCGCGGAGTCGGCGGGTTCGACCGCCTCCTGCTCGGGTCCGTGAGCCGGCACGCGGTCGAGTACGCGCACTGCCCGGTCACCGTCGTGCGACCCCCGGACGCGACGCACCCCTCGGGCGCGCACGACGCCTGAGGGCTTCGCCCCTCGAAACGATTCGACGCGGCCCGTCCCGCGGGTGGACGATGGGGCGCGTGCAGATCGAGGACACCTACGACGGCTCCCGACCCGTCCGCACCGTCACCCGGCTCTTCGCGCCCCAGCGCGGGCGGCTCGCCGCCGCGGCGCTCGCGTTCGCCGTCAAGCACTCGCCCGTGTGGGTGATCCCGGCGCTCACGGCGACGGTGATCGACGTCGTCGTCGAGCACCGGCCGCTGCGCGAGCTGTGGGTCACGGGCGCGGTCATGCTCGGCGTCGTCGCGCAGAACCTGCCGCTGCACACGCTCTACGTACGGTGGCTCTCGACCGCCGTGCGCACGGTCGAGAACGGGCTGCGCATGGCGCTCTCGCGCCGCCTGCAGGAGCTGTCGATCGGCTACCACCGCCGCGTGAGCGCGGGCGTGCTCCAGGCCAAGATCGTGCGCGACGTCGAGAACGTCGTCGAGGCGTCGCGCACCACGTTCGACTCCGGCATGGCCGCGCTCACGACGCTCGTCGGCGCGGTCGTGCTGACGGCCGTGCGCGTCCCGGAGTTCCTCGTGATCTTCGCGCTCACCGTGCCCGCGGCGGCCTGGCTCGTCGTCGCGATGCGCCGCCGCATGACCACCCGCAACGCGGCGTTCCGGGCCGAGGTGGAGAACATGTCCGCGCGCGTCGCCGAGATGACGCACCTCATCCCCGTGACGCGCGCGCACGCGCTCGAGGAGCGCGAGCTCGACCGCATGGGCTCGGTGCTGCACCGCGTGCGCGAGGCGGGGATCCGGCTCGACGTCGTCAACGGGCGGTTCGGCGCGCTGTCCTGGATCGTGTTCCAGGTGCTCTCCGTCGCGGGGCTCGTCGGCGCGGCGTGGGTCGCGTGGACGCAGACGTTCGCGGTGTCCCCCGGCGACGTCGTCATGCTGTCGAGCTACTTCGTCACGCTCACCGCGTCCGTGACGGGGCTGCTGAGCCTCGCTCCGATCGTCACGAAGGGCCTGGAGTCCGTGCGGTCCATGGGCGAGGTGCTGGGCGAGCCCGACGTCGAGCGCAACGCCGGCAAGCGCGTGCTCGACCACGTCGAGGGTCACGTCGCGTTCGAGGACGTCACGTTCGCGTACGACGACGTCCCCGCGCCGGGCGAGGAGCCCGCCCTCGCGGTCGACCACCTCTCCCTGTCGGCACGGCCCGGCGAGACCGTCGCGCTGGTCGGGGCCTCGGGGTCGGGCAAGTCGACCGTGCTCAACATGGTCATCGGGTTCCTCGCGCCGACGTCGGGGCGCGTCCTCGTCGACGGCGTGGACACCGCGACCGTCGACCTGCGCTCCTACCGCCGGTTCCTCGCCGTCGTGCCGCAGGAGTCGATCCTGTTCGAGGGGTCCGTCCGCGACAACGTCACCTACGGCAGCCCCGAGCTCACCGACGCGGCCGTCGAGCACGCGCTGCGCGACGCGAACGCGTGGGACTTCGTCACCGAGATGGGCGGCCTCGACGCCGTGATCGGCCAGCGCGGCGGGCGGCTCTCCGGCGGTCAGCGCCAGCGCCTCGCCATCGCCCGCGCCCTCGTGCGCGACCCGCGCGTGCTCGTCCTCGACGAGGCGACGTCGGCCCTCGACACGACGTCGGAACGGCTCGTGCAGGAGGCGCTCGGGCGGCTCATGCGCGGTCGCACGACGTTCGTCGTCGCGCACCGGCTCTCCACCGTCCGCGGAGCCGACCGCATCGTCGTCATGGACCACGGCCGCGTCGTCGAGGTCGGCAGCCACGACGAGCTCGTCGCCGCCGGCGGGGCGTACGCGCAGATGCACGCGACGCCCGCGGCCTGAGCGCCGCCGGCCGACCGGCCCGCGATCGCCTCGGCCGGCGGCCCGACCTCGTCCGGACCGTCCGTCCGTCGTGGGGCCGGGGAGAGGGAGGGCGTCGCGCCCGGCACCGAGGGGCCTCGGGACCTGCCCGCACCCCCTGGGCGGGCAGGTCCCGAGCCGGCGTGACCGGGCAGGGTCAGGCTCGCGCTCGCGCGCGTCGGACGAGCACGAAGGCCGTGCCGAGGAGGAGCAGCGCGGCGGCCCCGACGGCGGCGCCGGTCATGCCGACGCCGGTCGCGGGCAGGTCGCCCTCGGTCGGGCTCGCCGCGGTCACCGGCGCGGCGTCGATGGTGACGGTCTGCGCCGCGTCGTCGAGGTCCGTGTGCTCAGCGACCGGGACGGCGGCGGTGTCGGTCCCGGCACGGAGCTCCTCGAAGGCGACGAGCGTCTCACCGGCATGGCCCGCGGGAACGACGAACGAGACGTCGACCGAACCGTTCGGCTCGGCCGGGGTGAACGTCGTCGACCCCGTGATGCCCGTGCCCGTGCCGTCGGACTTGCGCACGAGCTCACCGGTCACGGTGTACTCGGTCCCGGGCACGAGGTTCTGGTAGGAGACCGTGTCGACGACGGTGCCGCCGTCCCACGGCAGCACGCGGTCACCGTCCGCGGAGTCGACGAGCGACGTCCCGATCACCGGGGCCGGCGTCTGCGGCAGCGCCTCGATCGTCACCGTCTGCGCCGCGTCGTCGATGTCCTCGTGCACGGCGACCGGGTCGCCGGTCGTCTCCGTGCCGACGCGCAGCCGCTCGAAGGCGACCAGGGCCTCGCCCGCATAGCCGGCGGGGACGACGAACGAGACCTCGACGGAACCGTTCGCCTCGGCCGGCGTGAACGTCGTCGAGCCCGTGATCCCCGTGCCGGTGCCGTCGGACTTGCGCACGAGCTCACCGGTCACGGTGTGCTCGACCCCCGGCGTCAGGTTCTGATAGGCGATCGTGTCGATCACGGTGCCGCCGTTCCACGGCAGCACGCGGTCACCGTCGGCCGAGTCGACCAGCGAGGTCCCGATCACCGGATCGGCGGCGGCGGGCACGGCGGACCACGACGCCGAGGCCTCCGCGCTCGTCCTGGTGGTGCTCGGGGTCACCAGGACGATCGTCTGCGCGTGATCGCTCCCGGTGGGAGTGCCCCCGGTGACCGTCGGGACCGAGATGATCCTGCCGGTGCTGCTGGAGCCGGCCGCCGTCACCCGGACCACGGCCTCGCCCGCCGTGGTCGAGTCGCGCAGGTCCAGGAAGAGCTCCTGCCCGTCGACGACTCCCGCCAGGTCGACCGGGCTCCCGCTCCCGTCGGTGACCGCGACCGTCGGGTCGACGGACACGGAGACCGTGGGCTGGTTGGTGCTCACGACGAAGGGGCCCACGAGAGACCCCGCGCGCTGGGGTGCGACCGGAGCCGAGATCGACGCGGTCACCTCCAGCTCCGCGGGGGTGAGCCCGGGGCTCGCGTTGGCACCCTCGACGAGGTACCAGTACGCCGCCTCGGAGGCAGGCGTCTCGAAGTTCCACGCCGCGTCCCAGGTGAGGTCGGTGTACCGCCAGATCGCGTACTGCGTCGCCTCGATCGCGTCATTCCGGGAGATCCCGGGAACCCCCGCAGCGACGCCGAACTCCTCCAGGCTCAACGCCGGGTAGCTGTGCGCCAGGACCCAGAGAACCTTGCCCTGGACCGCGGGATCCGTGAAGTAGTTCTCGCCCAGGTACTCGTCGAGGTCACCCACGGTGCCGACGACCCCGGTCCGCGCGGAGACGTCGTGCTCGAGGCAGTACGCCCAGTAGTCCACCTCCCCGGTCGGCGTGCCGTCGGACCGGATCGGGAACAGGCCGGTGCCGCCGTACCCCTCCCTGCCGCCGACATGGACCGTGTCGCCCGGCTCGACGTCAGCCGCTGCCGTGACCGCACCGGGAGCGAGGACCGCACCCAGCGCGAGCACCACGGCGGCGAGCCACCGCCCTTCACGGCGAGCTCTCCGCGCACCCGTGTCTGTCATCACCATCTGGACTCCCTCTGTGCTCGTCTCCGTCGATCGGCTCTTCGTCGGGCTCAGCCCTCTCTAGAGACGCTGCACGTCGGGATCATGACGCGAGACCCCGCGCCGGATACCCCGGACGCCGGGTGAAAACACGGCGCCGCGGTGCACGGGGCGTCCGACGCCGGGAGTGAGGTCCCCGCCGGCCAGGACGATGCCGAGCGAGCCGCACGGACCGGCAGCCGCGACGGGCGTCCCGCCAGGTCAGCGCGTCGAGCCGCCTCCCGGTCCCGTCCCGCGGAACGCGAACACGAGGACGCGCACGGCCAGGACGGTCCCCACGAACCCGAGCGCCGCGCCGAGGACGGCGAAGAGGCGCAGGCCCTCGACGAGCTCGGGGCCGGAGTCCGCGGAGACCAGCACGACCGCCGCCACGACGGCCGCGGCGGCGATGACGGTGGACACGACCTGCTGCACGAGGCCGGTGACGAACGCGCGGTCGTCGGGGTGGGCGAAGGAGCGGACGGTGACGGTGAGCCGCCCGGCCTCGACGTCGCTCGTGATCTTGGCGAGCCGGCGCGGGAGCCGTTCGAGCTCGGGCGCGAGGCCGAGGAAGAGGCTCGTCGCGCGCTCGCGCAGGCCCTCCGGCGTGACGACGCGCCGCACGAGCGGCTGCGCGGTCGCGCGGGCCCCGGCGACGAGGTCGAACCCGGGGTCGATGAGACGCAGCGTCCCCTCGAGCGAGGTGAACGTGCGGAACGCGGCGGCGACCTGCGAGGGGACGGCGAGCCCGGCGTCGGTCACGAGCCGGAAGAGCGCGGTGAACATCGCGCCGCTCGCACCCTCGCCGCGGAACCTCACGATCACCTGCCCGACGGCGCGCTCCAGGCGGCGCACGTCGAGGTCCGCCGGGGCGTCGAGCAGCTCGAGCAGGGCGTCGGTCGCGGCGACGGCGTCGTCGGCGTCGACCGCGAGCAGCACGGCCGCGAGCGCCAGGCGCTCGGGCTCGCCGAGGCGTCCGACGGAGCCCATGTCGAGGAGGCCGAGGCGACCGTCGTCGGTGACGAGCACGTTGCCGGGGTGCAGGTCGGCGTGGAACGTGCCCGCGACGAGCACCTGCTCGAGCGTCGCGGTGAGGAGCCGGGAGGCGAGGTCGGAGCGCACGGCGTCGTCCAGGCCCGCGAGCACGTCCGCGGCGCGGCCGACGGGAGCACCGTCGAGCCGCTCCATGACGAGCAGCGTCGTCCCCGAGAGCTCGGGGTAGACCTCCGGGACGCGGACGCGCGGACCCACCGCCGCGTCGCCGCCGTCGCCGTCTGGACGCCGCTCCCCCACCGCATCCCGCGCGAGCGCCGCGCGCAGCGCGAGCGTGTTCTCCAGCTCGACGGTGTAGTCGAGCTCCTCGCGCAGCGACGCCGCGAAGCCATCCGCGAGGTCGACGACGCCGAGCGACCGCCCCCACGCGGTGTCGCGCTCGATGCGGCGCGCGAGGCGGCCGAGGATCGCCAGGTCCGTCTCGACCTGCGCCCGTGCGCCGGGCCGCTGGACCTTGACCACGACCTCCCGCCCGTCGGGCAGCCGGGCCGCGTGCACCTGCCCGACCGAGGCCGACGCGAGCGGCTCGGGCGAGAACTCGGCGAACGCCTCGTCGATCGGGCACCCGAGCGCTCCCGTGACGGCCGCCTCGACCTGCGGCCACAGCGCGGGCGGGACCTCGCTCTGGAGGGTCGCGAGCGCGTCGGCGAACGTGGCGGGGAGCAGGTCGCGGCGCGTCGAGAGGACCTGGCCGAACTTCACGAACGTCACGCCCGCGTCGCTCAGGGCGTCGCGGAGCGCGGCCGCCTGGCGGCGCTGGTCGGTGCGCGAGAGCCGCGACCCGTCGGGCTGCCGCGCGCCGCGCGTGAGCGCCCCGCCGAGGCCGTGCCGGACGCCGATCGCGAGGATCTGCGCGTACCGGCGGGTCTCGCGACGCCCCTGGCGCAGGCCGCGCAGCGCGCGCCACGGGCCGGGCACCGACCCGGTCGGCACCAGCAGCTCGAGCACGAGCAGCACGCACAGCCCGAGCACGAACGCCCAGGCGAACGCGAGGACGATCGCCACGAGCGCGACGCCGGGCGCGACGGTGAGCGTCCCGTCCGGGCGCGACCAGCCGACGTCGAGCAGGCCGTTGGTGAGCACCCACGACGTGACGGTGAGCATCGCCAGCGCCACCACGGCGGAGCGGATCCAGCCGACCGCGGCCCCCATGACGCGCCGCGCCGTCGCCGCGAGGAGGACGAGCATGACCACCGTGGAGACGACGCCGACGAGACCGATGAAGAATCCGGAGACGACCTGCATGACCGTCACTCTTCCCGACGGTGCCGCGGATCACCACCACACCCCCCGGCGCGCCACCGGGACGCGCACCGCGTCGCCCGGCGCGGCATGATGGAGCTCCCCGACAGGTCGGAGCCCCGATGACGAACGTCGACCTTCTCACCGACGCCCACCTCACCCACGCCCGGACCTCCCCGAACGGGCGCAGCGCCGAGGTCGTGCTGCACGACGGCCCCCTGCGTCAGACGATCCTCGCGCTGCGCGCGGGCGTCGAGCTCGGCGAGCACAACTCGCCGCCCGCGGCGTCGATCCAGGTGCTGCGCGGCCGGGTCCGCGTCACCGCGCTCGGCGAGGGCGACGTCGAGCTGGGCACCGGCGAGCTGCGCGTCCTCACGCACGAGCGCCACGCGGTGGGCGCGCTCGAGGACTCGGCGTTCCTCCTCACGACGGTGACGAGCATCCCGGACGCCTGAGCGACGACGCGCGACCTCCGTCGCGCCGCACCCGGGTTCTCGCGTCACCGGGGCTCGGCCGTGCCGGCGACCCCGGGTTCGGCGGGTCGTCAGCGCCGGACCGCCAGTGCCGCGAGGGTGAGCGCGACGGCGTCCTCCGCGACGGCGCCCGGCCAGTCGGGACGCGACCCGCCGGCGAGGCGTCGCCACGCCGCGCCGCCCCACGTCCCGGCGGCGGCCCCCGCCGCGCCGGCGACCGCGGCGGCGACGACGCCCGCGGGACCCGTGCGGCGTCGGGCCAGCAGGACTCCGCCCAGCGCCCCGCTCGCGAGGCGGAACACCGGTCCGGGCGGGTCGAGGCGGCTCGGCGTCTGCGGAAGCTTGTCGCCCACCAGCTCGCCCGCGACCCCGGCAGCGGCCGTGCCGCGCACGAGCACGCCGACAACACCCGGGTCGTCGCCCCCGACCCAGCCGCCGAGCACCGGCGCCGCGACGCCGAGGCTGCTGCGCGACCCCGCGGCGACGCCGAGCGCGAGCGCCCGGGCGAGGAGCGTCGTCGTGCCGGGTGCGGGTGCTGCGCCATGAGACGTCATCGGGTCCTCCTGCGGCTCGTCGGCCGTGCGGCTCGGTGGGCGGTCCTCCCGAACGTAGCCGCTCCGGGCGCGGCCCACCCGGGCTGCGGGAGCGGTCCCGCTAGCCTGGGTCCGTGCCCGGACCCACCCTGAGCGAGGTCGCGCGCGACGCCGGCGTCTCCCTCGCGACCGCCTCCCGCGCGATCAACGGGAGCGCGAACCGCACGGTGCGCCCCGACCTGCGGGAGCGGGTGCTCGCGTCGGCCCGCCGGCTGGGCTACTCGCCGGACCCGAGCGCGCAGGCCATGGCGCGCGGCCGCACGACGAGCGTGGGCCTCGTGGTGCACGACATCGCGGACCCGTACTTCTCGTCCCTCGCGGCGGGCGTCGCCGACGCGGCCGACCGCGACGGGCTCATCGTCACGCTGACGAGCACACGGCACTCGCCCGAGCGGGAGCGCGCGTTCGTCGAGCTCATGGACCGCCAGCGCGCCCGGGCCGTGGTGCTCGGCGGCGGGCGGCTCACCGAGGACGCCGACGGTGCGCTGCGAGGCGCGCTCGAGCGCTACCGCGCGTCGGGGGGCGGGGTCTCGCTCGTGGGCCAGCCGCTCGGCGACCTCCCCGCGGTGGAGATCGCCAACGCCGACGGCGCCGCGGACCTCGCGCGCGCCCTGCACGGCCTGGGCTACCGCGCGTTCGGCGTGCTCGCGGGGCCGGGGGGCCACCGCACCGCGGTCGACCGGGCGCGCGGCTTCACCGAGGCGCTGGCCGCCCTCGGCTCGCCCGTCGCCGCGGACGCGGTCGTCGAGTGCGCGTTCACGCGCGACGGCGGCCACGGCGGGATGAGCGAGCTGCTCGACCGCCTGGGGAAGGGTCTGCGCGGCAGGGGCACCCCGCCCGTCGCCGTCTTCGCGGTGAACGACGTCATGGCGGTGGGGGCGATGGCCGCGGCCCGCGAGGCGGGCCTGCGCGTCCCCGAGGACGTCGCCGTGGCGGGCTTCGACGACATCGTGACCCTGCGCGACGTCACGCCGGCGCTCACGACGGTCCGCATCCCGCTCGCCGAGGTCGGGGAGCAGGCGCTCGCGCTCGCGCTCGCGCCCTCGCTCGCCCCGTCCGACGACGACGCCGCGCCGCAGCGGGTCGTGGTCCGGGGCGAGGTCGTGCTCCGGGAGTCCACGCCTCCGCTCTGACGCACCCCTGTTGACGCGGGAAAACGGCTCCCCTACGCTCGCGGAAAGCGCATTCCGCCCGCCGCCCTGCCGAGGGCCCGACCGACGACGGAGTCTCGATGACCACCACCCGAACCCTGCGGATCGCGATGAACGGCGTGACGGGCCGCATGGGGTACCGCCAGCACCTCGTCCGCTCGATCCTGCCGATCCGCGAGCAGGGCGGCGTCGAGCTCTCCGACGGCACGCGCCTCCAGGTCGAGCCGGTCCTCGTCGGGCGCAACGAGACCAGGCTCCGCGAGCTCGCCGCGCAGCACGACGTCGAGCACTGGACCACCGACCTCGCCGGCGTGATCGTCGACCCGGCGACCGACGTCGTCTTCGACGCCTCGATGACGGCTCTGCGCGCCAAGACGCTCACCATGGCGATGCAGGCGGGCAAGCACGTCTACACCGAGAAGCCGACGGCCGAGACGCTCGCCGAGGCGGTCGACCTCGCGCGGCTGCGCGAGGAGACCGGGGTGACCGCCGGCGTCGTGCACGACAAGCTGTACCTGCCCGGCCTGGTGAAGCTCCGCCGCCTCGTCGACGAGGGCTTCTTCGGCCGCATCCTGTCCCTGCGCGGCGAGTTCGGCTACTGGGTGTTCGAGGGCGACCACCAGGCCGCGCAGCGCCCCTCGTGGAACTACCGCGCCGAGGACGGCGGGGGCATGACGACCGACATGTTCTGCCACTGGAACTACGTGCTCGAGGGCGTCCTCGGGTCGGTGCGGACGGTCACCGCGCAGACCACGACCCACATCCCCACGCGCTGGGACGAGCAGGGCAGGGAGTACGCCGCGACCGCCGACGACGCCGCGTACGGGATCTTCGAGGTCGAGACGCCGGGCGGGGACCCGGTCGTCGCGCAGATCAACTCGTCGTGGGCCGTGCGCGTCTACCGCGACGAGCTCGTCGAGTTCCAGGTCGACGGCACGCACGGCTCCGCCGTCGCCGGCCTGCGCCGGTGCGTCGCGCAGCAGCGCGCCCACACCCCCAAGCCCGTCTGGAACCCCGACCTGCCCGTCACCGAGCCGTTCCGCGACCAGTGGCTCGAGGTCCCCGCGAACGCCGACCTCGACAACGGCTTCAAGGCCCAGTGGGAGGAGTTCCTGCGCGACGTCGCCGCCGGCCGCCCGCACCGCTACGACCTGCTCTCCGCCGCGCGCGGCGTCCAGCTCGCCGAGCTCGGGCTCCGCTCGTCCGCCGAGGGCCGCCGCCTCGACGTGCCGGAGATCGTGCTGTGACCGCGCCGACGACCGAGGCTCCCGGCGCGCGCGAGCTGCGCGACCGGGACGGCAGCGGCGCCGTCGTGCGCCTGCCCCGCTTCGCCGACGGCGGCCGCGTCGCCGGGACCGAGGTGCGCGAGCTGCTCGTGCCCGGCCCGTGGACGACGCCGGACGCGCCCTTCACGTCGCGCGTCGCCTTCGCGGCCGCGCACGTCGTGCCGCACGTGGGCGCGGAGAACGTGCCCGGCGCGCCCGCCGTCGTCGACTGGGACACGACGCTCGCCTACCGGCACCGGCTCTGGGAGCACGGGCTGGGCGTCGCCGACGCGATGGACACCGCCCAGCGCGGCATGGGCCTCGACTGGGCCGCGACCCGGGAGCTCGTGCGCCGGTCGGCGGCCGAGGCGCGAGCCGTCGGCGGTCGCGTCGCGTGCGGCGCGGGCACCGACCAGCTCGACCCGGCCGTCGTCGCGGGCTGGGAGCCGGGCGACCCCGCCGCGCTCGCCGCGGTCGCCGACGCGTACCGCGAGCAGGTGCACGTGGTCCAGGACGCGGGCGCCCAGGTGGTCGTCATGGCGTCGCGCGCGCTCGCCCGCGTCGCCCGTTCCCCCGAGGAGTACGCGCGCGTCTACGACGCCGTGCTCGCCGAGGCCGACGCGCCCGTGATCCTGCACTGGCTCGGGACGATGTTCGACCCCGCGCTCGCCGGGTACTGGGGCACGGGCGACGACGTCGCCGCGGCCACCGACGTGTTCGTCGACCTGGTCCGCGCCCACCAGGGTCGCGTCGACGGCGTGAAGGTGTCGCTGCTCGACGCCTCGCACGAGAAGGGCCTACGCGCCCGCCTCGCCGCGCTCGACCCCGCCGCAGGAGGCGCCGTGCGCCTCTACACGGGCGACGACTTCCACTACCCGGAGCTCGTGGTCGGCGACGGCCGGGCGCACTCCGACGCGCTGCTCGGCATCTTCGCGGCGATCTACCCCGCCGCGTCGACGGCGCTCGGCGCGCTCGACGCCGGCCACCCCGACCGCGCGCACGCGATCCTCGCGTCGACGGAGGCGCTGGGGCGCCACGTGTTCGCCGCGCCGACGCACTACTACAAGACGGGGATCGCGTTCCTGTCGTGGCTCAACGGCACGCAGCCCGCGTTCCAGATGGTCGGCGGCCTGCAGTCGGGGCGCTCCGTCGCGCACCTCGTCGCGCTCGTCCGGCTCGCCGACCGCGCCGGGCTGCTGCTCGACCCGGACCTCGCCGCACGCCGGACGCGCGCGTTCCTCGAGGCGCACGGGGCGGCGGCGTGACCACCGTGGCGTGCGGCTCGCTCCCGACGCACGCCGCGCCGTCGCGGCCGTGGCCGACCGCTCCGCCCGCCACGCCCTGCCGCACCTGACGGCTCCCGACCGGCACCCGACGAACCACCGGGCCCGCTCAGGCCCACCCTCTCGCGGCCCGTGCGTCGCTCGGCTCTCCCGCCGAGCGGCGCACGGGCTGTCCTGCGTCGGCCCACGACACCCCCGAGGGGGTTGACGAATCGGACATGGCGGGGCATGATCGTGGGCAGAGCATACCCCCTAGGGGTATCTGGGAGGAGGAACGGTGGACCACCGTACGGAGCATGACCACGGGCACGGGCCCGGTCCGGGCACCGACGACGCGCACCAGGGGGCGCACGCCCACCAGGGGGCGCACGCCCACCACGACGCCCACGCACCCGCCGCGCACGCGCCGGCCCACGCGCACGCGGAGCACGACCGCGCGGGCCACGCCGAGCACGACGCGCACGCCGGGCACGACATGCCTGACCACGACGACCATGCCGGGCACGACATGTCCGGCCACGGGGGCCACGCCGGGCACGACATGACGGGCCACGGAGGTCATGGCGACCACGTCGGGCAGTTCCGGCGCCTGTTCTGGGTCATGCTCGTCCTCGCGGTGCCGACCGTCGCGCTGAGCCCGATGTTCGCGATGCTGCTCGGCTACGACCTCCCCGACGCCGCGTGGCTGCCCTGGGTCTCGCCCGTGCTCGGCACGGTCATCTTCTTCTGGGGCGGACGGCCGTTCCTCACGGGCGCGGTGGGCGAGCTCCGCGGTCGCAAGCCCGGGATGATGACGCTCATCTCGCTCGCGATCACGGTCGCGTTCGTGTCCTCGCTCGGGGCGAGCCTCGGGCTGCTCGCGCACGAGCTCGACGTGTGGTGGGAGCTCGCGCTCCTCGTCGTCATCATGCTGCTCGGCCACTGGCTCGAGATGCGCTCGCTCGCCCAGACGGCGTCGGCGCTCGACTCGCTCGCCGCGCTCCTCCCGGACGAGGCGGAGCGGGTCGCCGAGGACGGGAGCGTGACGACGGTCGCGCCGACGGACCTGCGCGTGGGCGACCTCGTCGTCGTCCGCCCGGGCGGGCGCGTCCCCGCGGACGGCGAGGTCGCGTCCGGGTCGGCGGACGTCGACGAGTCGATGATCACCGGGGAGTCGCGGCCCGTGCGTCGTGCCGTCGGGGACGCCGTCGTCGCCGGAACCGTCGCGACGGACGACGCGCTGCGCGTGCGGATCACGGCCGTGGGCGAGGACACCGCGCTCGCGGGCATCCAGCGTCTCGTCGCCGACGCCCAGGCGTCCTCGACCAAGACCCAGCGCCTCGCCGACCGCGCCGCCGGCTGGCTGTTCTGGTACGCGCTCGGCGCGGCCGCCCTGACGATCGGCCTGTGGCTCGTCTTCGGCACGCCCGAGCAGGCGCTGATCCGCGCGATCACCGTGCTCGTCATCGCGTGCCCCCACGCCCTGGGCCTCGCGATCCCGCTCGTCGTGTCGCTCGCGACCGAGCGCGCCGCGAAGGCCGGCGTCCTGGTGAAGGACCGCCTCGCGCTGGAGCGCATGCGCACCGTGGACACGGTCCTGTTCGACAAGACCGGGACGCTGACGGCGGGCGAGCCCGTCGTCGCGCACCTCGCGACCGCGGGCGGCACGACCGAGGACGAGCTCCTCGCGCTCGCCGCCGCCGCCGAGGCCGACAGCCAGCACCCGCTCGCGCGGGCGATCGTCGACCGTGCGTCCGAGCGGGAGATCGACGTCCCGCAGGCGACCGACTTCCGGTCGCTCACCGCGGTCGGCGTCGAGGCGACCGTCCCTACCGCCGGGGGTGCGCGCCGCGTCGCGGTCGGCGGCCCCGCGCTCCTGCGCGAGCGCGGGCTCGACCCCCTGCCCGACGCCGAAGCCTGGGCGCACGACGGCGCGACCGTCCTGCACGTGGTGGCCTCGCCCGCCACGGCCCGTCCGGACACGAGTGCTCACGAGGGCCACGGGCACGCGGCGGGCGAGGTCGTGGGCGCGTTCGCCCTCGCGGACGCGATCCGTCCCGAGTCGCGCGAGGCCGTCGACGCCCTGCACCGGCGCGGCATCAAGGTCGTCATGATCACGGGCGACGCCGAGCCCGTCGCCCGCGCGGTCGGGCGCGAGCTGGGCATCGACCAGGTGTTCGCGGGCGTGCGCCCCGAGGACAAGGACGCGAAGGTCGCGGAGCTCCAGCACGACGGCCGCGTCGTCGCGATGGTCGGCGACGGCGTCAACGACGCCCCGGCGCTCGCGCAGGCGGACGTCGGCATCGCGATCGGCGCGGGCACGGACGTCGCCATCGCGTCGGCCGGGGTGATCCTCGCGAGCTCCGACCCGCGCGCGGTCCTGTCGATCATCGAGCTGTCGCACGCGTCCTACCGCAAGATGCAGCAGAACCTGTGGTGGGCCGCGGGCTACAACATCGCGGCCGTGCCCCTCGCCGCGGGCGTGCTCGCGCCGGTCGGGTTCGTCATGCCGATGGCCGTGGGCGCGATCCTCATGTCCGCCTCGACGGTCATCGTGGCGCTCAACGCGCAGCTCCTGCGCCGCATCGACCTCGACCCGGCGCGGCTCGCCTCCCGGTGACCTCCACGTCGAGCACGAGGTTGCTGTCGTTCTCGCCGCGAGAACGACGGCAACCTCGTGCTCGCGGACGAGGAGGGTCGTGGTCGGCGGTCGTGCTCGTGGGACTGCTGGCGGCCGCGGTGCTGTGGATGCACGTCCTCGCGGGGAGCAGCACGCATCACGGCGTCGCGCTGCCCGACGTCGGACCCGCGCACGGCGGTCCGGTCGCCCTCGACGGTCCGACGGCGTCAGGCGGCACCTTCGCCGGGGACGGCGAGTCCCCGCACGCCGCCACCACGCTCGGCCTGGACGCCGGCACGGCTGCCTCCGGGCTCGGCCGGGACGACGCCACGCCAGCCTCCGGGCCAGGTCCGGCCCTCTCGGCGGGAGCGGACGCGCACGGCGGCACGGGGCCGCTGTGCCTCATGGTGCTCGTCGCGCTGGTGACGCTGGCCGCGCGAGCCGCGCCGCGCCGTCGGACGCCGTGGCACCCGACGCGCGGTGCCGCGCCCGTGCTCGACGTGCGGACCGCGCTCCCGGACCGCCCGCCCGACCTCCGTGCGCTGGGGATCAGCAGGACGTAGGCCGGCGACGGCCCCGTCCTGGGCGCCCACGCGCGCCCGCTGCACCCCACGAACGGAGATCGACCATGACACGCACCGCCCGCACGACCCTCGCCGCGCTCGCGCTCGGCACCACGCTCGCCCTGGCGGGCTGCTCCGACGCCGGCACCGGAGACGCCGGCGAGCAGCCCGCGGGCACGCCCACGAGCACCGCGCCCGCGAGCGCCACGACGGCGTCCGCCGCCGACGTGATGTTCGCGCAGATGATGATCCCGCACCACGAGCAGGCCGTGGAGATGTCCGCGATCGTGCTCGCGAAGGACGGCGTCGACGAGCGCGTCGTCGCCCTCGCCGAGCAGATCGAGGCCGCGCAGGCCCCGGAGATCGAGCAGATGACCGCGATGCTCGACCGCTGGGGCGCCGACCCGTCCGGCGGCGACCACGCCGGGCACATGGGCGGCATGCTCGACGACGACGCGCTCGCCGCGCTCGAGGCCGCGCCCGCCGAGGAGGCCCAGCGCCTCTTCCTGGAGGGCATGGTCGAGCACCACGAGGGTGCCGTCGCCATGGCGCAGGACGTCCTCGCCGAGGGCGAGGACCCCGAGGTGCTGGCGCTCGCGGAGGAGATCGTCGCGACGCAGCAGGAGGAGATCGACGCGATGCGCTCGCTGCTCGCCGAGCTCTGACCCGCCGAGCACGACGTGGGTGTCGTTCTGAACGCCGTCGCGACACCCACGTCGTGCTCGACCGCGAGGAACGTCGTGCTCGCTGCGAGACTGGGCAGGTGACCACGCCGACCCCCGACCGGCCCGTCGCCGGCGTCCTGCTCACGCCGGGCGCCGGCGCGAGCCGCGACCACCGCGCGCTCGTCGCGATCGACGACGCGCTCGCCGCGCTCGACCCGCCCGTACCGGTGCGGCGCGTCGACTTCCCCTACCGGATCGCGGGCAAGCGGATGCCCGACCGGCCGCCCGTCGCGATCGCCCACGTGCGCGCGGAGGCCGAGGCGTTCGCCGCCGAGCTCGGCACGACGACGGACCGCCTCGTGCTCGGCGGCCGCTCGTACGGCGGGCGCATGTGCTCGATGGCCGTCGCCGAGGGCCTGCCCGCGGCCGGGCTCGCGCTCGTCAGCTACCCCCTGCACCCGCCGGGCAAGCCCGAGCGCCTGCGCACCGAGCACTTCCCCGACCTGCGCGTGCCCGTGCTCCTCGTGTCGGGGCGCACGGACCCGTTCGCGACGCCCGACGAGCTCGCCGAGCACACCGCCGCGATCCCCGGCCCGGTCACGCGCGTCGAGCTCCCGGGCGCGCACGACCTCAAGGGCCAGGACGCCGCGGTGTGCGACGCGCTCGTCGCGTGGCTCGCGACGCTCGGTCGCTGAGCTCGACGCGAGAACCCTCAGCGCCGCCGGACGCGGAGCACCGCCGCGTCGACGCGCGGCGGCGGCCGGAACGCCGAGCGCGGCACGGACCGCGCGACCTCGACGGCCCAACGCCGTGCGGCGCGCCCCGCCGTGCCCTCGCCCGCGGCGATGCGCCGCGCGGCCTGCCGCTGCACGACGACGTCCGCCGCGACGAGCGCGGATCCCCGCGCGAGCACGCGAGCGAGCAGCGGCGACGTCAGCCCGAACGGCGGGTTCGCGACGACGCGGAACGGGCGTCGCGGCAGGCGCAGGTCGGCGAGGTCGACCTCCAGGACCGTCACGTCCGCACCGGCGAAGCGCTCGCGCAGGGTATGGGCGCGGCGCGGGTGCAGCTCGACGGCGAGGACTCGCGCGCCCGCGGCCACGAGGTGCCGCGTGAGCGCCCCGTCCCCGGCCCCGAGATCGAGGACGAGCTGACCCGGACGCACCCCGGCGTCGTCGACCACGCGCGCGGCGTGCTCAGCGGTGAGCGGGTGCCATCCCCACTCGCGTCGCGAGGCCGGCCCGGCCACGACGCACCATCGTCATGAAGAACATGACGGCCACGCTAGGACGGCGCGAGCGTCGAGGTCGAGCGATTTGTCCGGGCCCGAAACCGCGCTTTCCGACGGCGCACCCGGACTGCGTACGATGTGCCGCGGACCACGCCCGAGCCGACCCGGAGGTGATGATGCGCGCCGCTGGCCGACTGCTCCCGCTCGCGACCCTGGGGGTCGTCACGGCGGCGCTCGCGGCGGCGCCGGCGGTGGCCGCCGATCGCGACGGCGGCGGAGGGCTCACCGTCACCGTCGACACCGTGTCGTTCGACGCGAGCCGGCTGCACGAGGGGCCGGGGTGGCTCGGGTACGTCGTGACCTCTCCCGACGGGTCGCACGCGCGCCACCTCGGAGACGGCTACTCCCGGGAGGACGCCGCCGACGGCGTGCTGGAGCTCGACGTCCCGCGGCGAGGACAGTACAGCGACGGGTACTGCATCAGCTGGGTCATGGTGACGGGCATCGACCAGCAGTTCGCGGAGTGGAACGGCGACGCCGCCGTCTGCACGACCACCGCCACGCCCGCGCCGACGACGCCGCCCCCCGCTCCCGTGACCGAGGCGCCCGTCGAGGCGCCTCCTGCGGTCGAGGCCCCCGCGCCGGTCGTCGAGGCGCCCGTCGGGACGGCGGACGCGCCCGAGCCGGAGGTGACCGAGGAGCCGACGCAGGAGCCGACGACCGAGGCGCCCGTCGAGCCCTCTCCCGAGCCCACGACGGCCCGGCCGGAGCCGTCACGCACGCCGCTCACGTCAGCCGCGGAGCGCATGGCGCCTCCCCCGCCCGCGGAGGAGGCGTTCCCGACGCTCGCCGTGGTCGGCGTCGGCGGGCTCGTCGCCGCGGCGGCGGGCGGCGCGATCCTGCTGCTGCGCCGCGTCGGCTGAGCGCTCAGCGCGTGCGCGGCGCGGCGCTCCTGGACGCGCGGCGCTGCCACCGCACCAGCTCGTCGACGTCCCCCGCCGTGTAGTCCGGGTCCGACGGGTCGTGCGCCGCGACGGCGGGGCGCGAGAAGCGTGCGGCGCGCCCGGTCAGCGGGCGGGCGGCGCGCGGGGTCGGCGTGTCGGTCTCACGGAGCGTCGCCGGGCTCTCGACCATCGTGGGCCTCGTCTCGTCGGGTGGCATCGGCACCAGCCAAGCCCGGGAACGCGTCCGTCCGGTGACGAGAGTCCGTCCAGCAGGCGAACAGTCGACGGAGGCTGGTCGCGGAGATCTCGTCGCTTCCCGACGGCGGTCAGCCGACCGGGTGCGCGCGGGAGCCACGCCGCGTGGCACGTACCCCGAGACCGCCGCGCCACGAGCCCCGGAGTTTTCAGCGATCAACGCGCTGCTCGCCGCCTCGGGCGCCTGGCCCGGACATGACTGAGGCCCGGAATCGTTGAGATTCCGGGCCTCGTCGGAGCCGCCTAAGGGAATCGAACCCTTGACCTATTCATTACGAGTGAATCGCTCTGCCGACTGAGCTAAGGCGGCGTGCTACGTCCCGGTCCGCTCCGCGAACCGCTGGCAACGAGCGCCTACTGTACCCAACGACCGGGCCAGATTCCAAAGCGGCCCCGTCGGCCGCCGTCGGGCGCCCGTGGCGTCAGCAGCGCAGCCCGTCCTCGGGCACCGTCCCGTCCACCAGGTAGGCGTCGACGGCGTCGCCCACGCACGCGTTCGCGCGGCCGTAGGCGGTGTGGCCCTCGCCCTCCCACGTGAGGAGGACGGCCGAGTCGAGCGTGTCCGCGAGGCCCTCGGCCCACACGTACGGGGTGGCGGGGTCGTTGGTCGTCCCGATGACGACGATCGGCGCGGCGCCCTCGGCGTGGAGGTCGAACTCCTGCTCCACCACGGGGTAGGCCCAGCCGTCGCACGTGAGGCCGCCGAACGCGAAGAAGTAGCCCATGGTGGGCGCGGCCTCCTCGAGGCGCTCGAGCTGGGCCAGCATCGCGTCGGGGTCGTCGTCCTGGCGGCCGTCGAGGCAGTTGACGGCGCGGAATGCCTCCGACGAGTTGGACGCGTACGTGCCGTCGGGGTTGCGGTCGTTGTAGAAGTCGGCGAGGTAGAGCAGCAGGTTGCCCGTGCCCTCCTCGAACGCCTCCGTGAGCGCCTGCGTGAGCACCGGCCAGCTCTGGTCGTTGTAGAGCGTGACGGCGACGCCGTAGAACCCGAGCGTCTGCGTCACGCGGCGGTCCGAGTCGGTCGGCAGCGGGTTCGCCTTCGCGGCGTCGAGGAGCGAGCGGATCTGCCGCATCCCCGCGTCGGTGTCCCCGCGCAGCGGGCAGTCGCCCCCGGCCTGGCAGTCCTCGACGTACGCGCGCAGGGCGTTCTCGAACCCGACCGCCTGCTGCTCGGAGATCGTGTCGGGGTCGAGGCTCGTGTCGATCGCGCCGTCGAGCACGAGGCGCCCCACCTTGTCCGGGAACAGCCCCGCGTACGTCGCGCCGAGCTGCGTGCCGTAGGAGTAGCCGAGGTAGGCGAGCTTCTCGTCACCGAGCACGGCCCGCAGCATGTCCATGTCGCGCGCGGCGCTCTGGGTGTCGACCTGGCCGAGCAGGTCGCCCGTGTTCTCGGCGCACGCGTCGGCCCAGGCCCGCCGGTCCTCCGCGAGCGCCTCGAGCCCCGCCTCGTCGGTGTCGAAGTCGCGGGCCAGGGACTCGTCCTTCGCCGCGTCGTCCAGGCACACCACGGGCGAGGACTGCCCGACGCCGCGCGGGTCGAACCCGACGAGGTCGTAGGCCGCGGTGACACGCTCGCCGACCGTCGGGGCGAGGGTCGTGACGAAGTCGATCCCCGAGGCCCCGGGACCGCCCGGGTTGGTGAGGAGCGAGCCGATGCGCTCCCCCGTCGCGGGCTGGCGCTTCACCGCGAGCTCGATCTCGCCCGCCTCCGGGTCCTGCCACGAGAGCGGGGCGCGCGCCGTCGCGCACTCCCAGCCCGCACCGCAGTCCTCCCAGGCCAGGCTCTGGCCGTAGAACTCCTCGAAGCCCTCCGGGCCGGTCTCGCCCGTGCCGGACGCGGCGGCCGCGACGTCGTCCACGGGGGTCTGCTGCTTGGGCGGCACGGAGCACGCGCCCAGGACGAGGGCCAGCACGAGGGTCGCGGCGCCGGCCAGGGAACGTCGAGCAGCGCGGGAGAGGGGCGTCGTCACCCGCACACGGTAGCCGCTCCCCCGACGCGCGCAGGACGGTCCCGCCGGGGCGGGACCGTCCTTTCACGCGCTCTTCACCGCAGGGGCGGCTACTCCTCGACCCAGGCCGACTCGCCGGTCGTGCCGTCCGCCGCGGGCGGGACGACGACGGTCCCGCGGTCGCCGAGGACGACGCTCACCTCGCCGCTCGCGTCCACGTCGTCGGGCACCCCGACCACCGAGGTCGCCGGCACGTAGTCCATCGTGCACGGCGTGTCCGGGGCGATCTCGACGAACGTCACGACGACGTCGCCCCCCTGGACCGCGGCCTCGTCCTCCGCGAGCACGGGGCACGTGCTCGACCCGTACGTCACGACGAACAGCAGCCCCGGCTCCGCGCTCCACGCTGCGCCCGTCCCACCCTCGGTCGGCGCGTCGACGCCGGGCGGCAGGCCCATGCCGTGCGCGCCCGCCACGACGTCCATCGTCCCGGCGTCGGGCAGGCCTTCCTCCTCGGAGGCGTCGTCCGACGGCTCCTCGGACGCGTCGTCGCTCGGCGCGGTGGACTCCTCGGAGGCGGACGCGTCGTCCCCGCCGCCGTCGGTCTCGGAGGCGCACGCCCCCAGCAGGCCGACCGCGAGGACGAGCGAGAGCGCGGACGCGGTGCGAGCCGTCCGGGAGACGGGGCGGCGGACGGGGACCATGAGCACTCCTCGGTCGGCGACGGTAGCGCGACCATCGTGGGCCCTGGTGGGCGGTCGTGCGCGGCGAACCGCGACGCGCCGGGCGATCGTGACCGGACGGTGACCCGGCGACGGTGGGAGCATCCCAGCATGGACGCTCCGCTCACGACGCCCGGCACCGGGCCCGCCCCCCTGCGCTGGGGCCTGCGCACGGACCTCCGGAGGCACGGCGACGGCGGCGACTCGAGCCGCGTCGGCTACGTCGAGCTCTTCTTCGACCTGGTGTTCGTCTTCGCGGTCACGCAGCTCTCGCACGGCCTCATCGCCCACCCGGGCGCCGAGACCCTCGTGCACACGCTCGTCCTCGGCGTCGCGGTGTGGTGGGTGTGGGTCTTCACGATGTGGGCCACCAACTGGCTCGACCCCGAGCGCGTCCCCGTGCGGGCGATGCTGGTCGTCCTCATGCTGCTCGGCCTGGTGCTCGCGAGCGCGATCCCCGAGGCGTTCGGCGACAAGGCCCTGCTCTTCGCGGTGATGCTCGTGACGATGCAGGTGGGGCGCAGCGCGTTCGTGCTGGTCGCCCTGGGCCGGGTGTGGCCGGAGAACGCGGTGAACTTCGCCCGCATCACCACGTGGTTCGTCGTCTCGGGCAGCCTGTGGATCACCGGGGCGCTCGTCGAGGAGCACCGGCTCGTGCTGTGGGCGGTCGCGTGCGTGATCGACCTGGCGGGACCGCGCGCGATGTTCTGGCTCCCGTGGCTCGGGGCCTCGCGCGCGAGCACGTGGGTCGTCCGGGGCGAGCACATGGCCGAGCGCGTGAGCCTGTTCGTCATCATCTGCCTGGGCGAGTCGATCATCGTGACGGGCGCGGCGTTCGCCGAGCTGCCGCTCGACGCGACGACCGTCTCCGCGTTCTGCTCCGCGTTCGCGAGCACGGTGCTCATGTGGCTGCTCTTCTTCGACCGCTCCGAGCGGCGCGCGACCGAGTACTTCACCTCGCGCGACGAGCGCGGCATGGTGGCCCAGACGGCGTACACCTACGTGCCGTTCGTCATCGTCGCCGGGATCGTGCTCACCGCGGTCGCGGACGAGCTGGTCCTGCTGCACCCGCTGGGGCACGCGGGCCACGCCGACGCGTGGACCGCCGCGCTCGTGTGCGGGGCGGCCGCGACCTACCTCGTGGGCAACGCGCTGTTCCGCCGCGCGGCCGGCGGGCCGTGGTCCCTCCCGCACCTGCTCGGCGCGGCAGCGGTCGGCGCGCTCTACGCGACGCACGGGTGGCTCACGCCCCTCACCCTCAACTGGGTCACCGACGGCATCCTCCTCGCCGTCATCGTCGGCGACGTCGTACGCGCTCGTCGTCGGGTGGCGACGGAGGAACCCGGGTGATCCGCCCCGAGAGACGAGGTACGGCCGCTTCGTGCGCTTCACCCGGCTTTCGCCGGGCGCGAACCCCCCATCGTCGCTAGGTTCGCCCTGTTGGTGCGCGGCAGCCGGCCGTGCTCCGGGTACGGGGATCCGTCGAGAAAGGGCGCGACCGTGGACTTCTGGGACTTCTTCTGGCTCCTCGTCTGGAGCTTCTTCTTCATCGCCTACCTCATCGTGCTCTTCCAGATCATCGCGGACCTGTTCCGTGACCGGGAGCTCTCGGGCTGGTGGAAGGCCGTGTGGATCATCTTCCTCATCTTCCTGCCGATCCTGACGTCGCTCGTCTACCTCATCGCGCGCGGGCGCGGGATGGCGGAGCGGCAGGCGGCGGCGGTCGTCCAGGCGAAGCAGGACACCGACGCGTACATCCGCCAGGTCGCGACCACGTCGCCGGCCGAGCAGATCACGCACGCGAAGTCGCTGCTCGACTCCGGGGCGATCACGCCCGAGGAGTTCGCGCAGCTCAAGACGAAGGCGCTCGCCTGACCGACCTCGTGTGACCGGCCCGTCCCACGATCGAGGCATGACCCGCTTCGGCTACACCCTCATGACCGAGCAGTCCGGCCCGCGCGCGCTCGTCGAGCACGCGGTCGACGCGGAGCGCGTCGGCTTCGAGTTCGAGGTGATGAGCGACCACTACTTCCCGTGGCTCGACGCCCAGGGCCACTCCCCGTACGCGTGGTCCGTCCTCGGCGCGGTCGCCCAGGCGACGGAGCGCGTCGGGCTCATGACCTACGTGACCTGCCCCCTGCTGCGCTACCACCCGGCCGTGGTCGCGCAGAAGGCCGCGACGGTCGCCCTCCTCTCCGACGACCGCTTCACGCTGGGCCTCGGCGCCGGGGAGAACCTCAACGAGCACGTCGCGGGCGAGCGCTGGCCCGCCGTCGGCGAGCGGCACGACATGCTCGAGGAGGCCGTCGAGATCATCCGGTCGTTGCTCGACGGCGAACGTCTCACGTTCGAGGGTGTGCACTACCGCGTCGACTCCGCGCGGCTCTGGGACCTCCCCGACGAGACCGTGGAGATCGGCGTCGCCGTCTCCGGCCCGCAGTCGATCGAGCGGTTCGCCCCGCTGGCCGACCACCTCGTGACCACCGAGCCCGACGCCGACGTCGTCCGGCGATGGTCGGGGGTCCGGGACCGTGCGGACCTCGCGCCGTCGCGCGTCGTCGGGCAGATGCCGATCTGCTGGGACCCCGACGAGGACGTCGCGGTGGCGCGCGCGCACGAGCAGTTCCGCTGGTTCGGGGGCGGCTGGCACGTGAACGCCGACCTGCCCACGACTGAGGCGTTCGAGGCGGCGAGCCAGTTCGTCCGGCCCGAGGACGTGGCGGAGTCGATCCCGTGCGGCCCGGACCTCGACGCGATCGTCGAGGCGGCGTCCGCGTGGTGGGAGGCGGGGTTCACCGACCTCGCGCTCGTCCAGGTGGGCGAGGTCGGGCAGCGTGAGTTCCTCGACCAGGCCGCGGGGCCGCTGCTGGAGAGGCTGCGCGCGGCGGCCCCGGCGGCGTGAGCGTCGGGCGGGCGCGCGCACCGATCGCGGCCGGTCGGGAGGGGCCCGCGGCGGGTCAGCCCTGCGGACGCAGCGCGATGACCATCGCCTCGACCGCGAGCAGCGGCGCGACGTTGCCCTCGAGCCGCTCGCGCGCGACGCCGATCGCGTCCATGCGCCGCACGGTCTGCTCCGGGGTGGAGTCCTCGGCGAGCGTGCGCACCGCCTCCGCGAGCTCGACGTTGACGAGCTCGACCTCCGCCCCGAGCTGCACCACGAGCACGTCGCGGTAGAGCGACAGCAGGTCGACCATCGCGCGGTCGAGCACGTCGCGCTGGTGCCGGGTCGCGCGGCGCTTCTGGTCGGCCTCGAGGTCGCGGAGCTGGGACCGCAGGCGCGGCGGGAGGGTCTCGCCGTCGGCGACGCCGAGCGCGCGCAGCAGCTCGGCCTTCTCGGCCGCATCGCGCTCCTCGGTCGCCGCCTTCGCCTCGGCCTGCGCGAGATCGACGAGCTCCCCTGCCGCGAGCACGGCGTCACCCACCCCGCGCACGCGCCGCGCGAGCGAGAGCACCGACGTCCGGCGGTCGCGGGCGCCCGCGTCGCGGGCCAGCCGGCGCGCGAGCCCGATGTGGCTCTGCGCCGCCCGGGCCGCGACGAGCGCGACGCGCTCGTCGACGCCGTCGCGCTGGACCAGCAGCCCGGCCACGGCCTCGACCGGCGGCACACGGAGCACCACGCCACGGCACCGCGAACGGATGGTCACGAGCACGTCCTGCGGGCTCGGCGCGCAGAGGATCCACACCGTGTGGGGGGCGGGCTCCTCGATCGCCTTGAGCAGCACGTTCGTCGTGCGCTCGGCCATGCGGTCGGCGTCCTCGACGACGATCACCCGCCGCCGTCCCTGCGACGGGCTGCGGCTCGCGACCGTCACGAGGTCGCGCACCTCGTCGATCTTGATGGTCACGAGCTCCGTCGCGACGAGGGTGACGTCGGGGTGGGTCCCGGCGAGCGTCGTGCGGCACGCCTGGCAGCGCCCGCAGCCGCCCTGCTCGCACTGGAGCGCGGCGGCGAACGCGCGCGCCGCGTTCGAGCGGCCCGAGCCGGGCGGGCCGGTGAGCAGCCATGCGTGCGTCATCGCGGCCGGGTCCGTCGCGGCGGCGCGGAGCACCTCGACGGCTTGCTCCTGGCCGACGACGTCGTCCCAGACGGTCACGCGGCCCCGCTCCCCGTCGCGGGCCCGGCCGCGATCCCCGAGCCGGGCTCGTACCCGATCGCGCTGTCCGTGTCGTCGAAGCCGTCGTCGGGCTCGGCGGCGACCGTGTCCTCCGCCTCCTCCACGACCGGCGTGAGCTCGAGCCGGGCCGCGACGTCGACGCGGATCTGCGCCTGGAGGTCGTCGACCGAGGCGGCGGCGTCGAGCACGACCCAACGTTCCGGGTCCGCCGCGGCGCGCGCGAGGAACGCCTCGCGGGTGCGACGGTGGAACTCCGCCCCGGCGCGCTCCAGCCGGTCGTGCTGTCGCCGGATCCGCGCCCCGGCCACGGCCGGGTCGAGGTCGAGCAGGATCGTGACGTCCGGCATGAGGTCCTGCACGGCCCAGCGCGAGATGAGCTCGACCTCGTCCGCGCCGAGCTCGCGCCCGCCCGCCTGGTACGCGACCGACGAGTCGAGGTAGCGGTCCGTCACGACGACCGCGCCGCGCTCGAGGGCCGGGCGCACGAGGCTCGCGACGTGGTGCGCGCGGTCCGCGGCGTAGATGAGCGCCTCGGTGCGCGGGTCCATGTCCTGCCCGTGGAGCACCGCGGCACGCAGCTCCTTGCCGAGCTCGGTGCCGCCGGGCTCGCGCGTCAGCACGACCTCGCGCCCCATGAGCTCGCCGAGCCACTGCCCGAGCAGGCGGGACTGGGTCGACTTGCCGACGCCGTCGCCGCCCTCGAACGAGATGAAGTACCCGGGTGCGCTCACGGCGTCCACCCTATCCGCGGCGTCGGACACCGGGGTCGACCCGCGAGACCGGGCGCACCGCTCCCCGGCCGCGGGCTAGCCTCGGGGACATGCCCGACCCCGCCGCCGCGCCCTGTCCGCTGCCCACCCCCGGCGTCGCGTTCGCCGGGCGCACGTTCGACGCCGTGCTGTTCGACATGGACGGCACGCTCATCGACTCCGTCCCGGCGGTCGACCGGAACTGGCGACGCTGGGCCGCGGAGCACGGCCTGCCCGACCCGGACGAGTTCCAGATCCAGCACGGCACCCCGGCGCGCACGCTCATCGCCGAGCTCCTGCCGGAGGACCGGGTCGAGGCGGCCTACGAGCGCATCCATGCGCTCGAGCTCGAGGACAACGAGGGCGTGACGATCCTGCCCGGGACGCGGGACGCGCTGGCCGTCCTCCCGCCCGCGCGGCAGGCGATCGTCACGTCCTGCACCCGCCCGCTCGCCGCCGCGCGCATGGCGGCGTCCGGTCTCGCCGCGCCGTCGGTCGTCGTGACGGCCGACGACGTCGCGCGCGGCAAGCCCGACCCGGACCCGTTCCTCCTCGGCGCGGAGCGCCTCGGCGTCGACCCGGCGCGCTGCCTCGTCGTCGAGGACGCCCCGGCGGGGATCGCGGCGGCGCGCGCCGCGGGCTGCGCGACGCTCGCCGTGACGGGCACCCACTCGGCCGACGAGCTCGCCGACGCCACGCCCGCGCCCGACGCCCTGGCTGCGGGCCTCGTGGCGGTCCGCTTCGTCGTCGGTCCCGACGGCGTCCGCGTCACCGACGCCTGACTCCCCCGCCGAGGACGGGGTCGGCTCCCGTCCTCGTCCCGTCACGGGCCGGCACCGCACGCTCGTCAGTAGACGCCGGCGCGCAGCGCGGCGGCGACGACCTTCGACGCCGCGGCGTGGACCTCGGCGAGCTCGTCGAGGCTGAGCCCGGTCGCGGCGACGATCGACGGCGGGATGCGCTCCGCGTCCTGGCGGCGCGCCCGCCCCTCGGCGGTGAGGCTCACGCGGACCTGGCGGCCGTCGTCGGGCGAGCGCGACCGGCGCACGTAGCCGAGGGCCTCGAGCCGCTTGAGGAGCGGCGAGAGCGTCCCGGCGTCGAGGTGCAGGCGCGCGGCGAGGTCGCCGACGGTCGAGGTCGTGCCCGCGGCGTCGTCCTGCCAGAGCGCGAGGAGCACGAGGTACTGCGGGTGCGTGATGCCGAGCGGCTCGAGCAGCGGGCGGTACAGCGCGACCATGCCGCGCGCGCCCGCGGACAGCGCGAAGCAGACCTGCGCCTCGAGCGCGAGAGGGTCGGCGAACAGCGTCGCCGCGCCCGGCGCGACCGTCCCGTCGACCGTCCCGTCGACCTCGTCACCCGCCATGGCGCCATGGTACCGAGGATCGCGGTACTCTTGGTACACCAATGATTGGTGCACCAATCATCTGACGAGACCTGCAGCGGAGGACACCGTGGCGCGGAAGAACGACAGGCGCACGCTCGGCATGCGCATCACCGAGGGTTTCCTCCCGATCTTCGGCCCCGCGCAGGTCGGCCGGCAGGACGCGGACGGCCGCGGCGTCTCCGACGTGGAACGCCAACGCGACCAGGAGCTAAAGACGCGCTTCGAACGCGTGACGGGCCCGGACGGCCGCACCTACGTCGTCGAACACACCGACTGACACCCCCGCGAGATCGACCCGAGCGTCCCCAAATCGACCCACCGAGGGTCGATCTCGACCGCTCGGGTCGATCTCGCGCCGGCAGCCTCACTCCCCGGGGTACACGACCCCGATCTGCCGCCGGATCTCGTCGAGCGTCCGCATGACCTCGAGCGTCGAGCCCCAGGACATGCGCGGGCTCTGCGTCTCGCCCGCGGCGACGCGGCGCGCGACCTCGGCCGCCTGGTACTGCTTGCCCTCGCCGGAGAAGCCGTCGTAGTACCAGGACGAGCCGTCGTGCCGGACCACGCGGAACGACGTCGGCGCGTAGAAGTTCCCCTCGACCTCGATGCGCCCCGCGGTCCCCGAGATCACGGCCGTCGTGGCCGTGCGTGACCACAGCGTCGTGGAGAGGGTCGCCTGCGTGTCGCCGTAGCCGAGCACGATGCTCACCTGCCCGTCGACGCCCGTCTCGGTGAGCGCGCCCACCGCGGTGACCGACGACGGCGCGCCCAGCAGGTCGTGCGCGAACGACACCGGGTACACGCCCAGGTCGAGCAACGCACCGCCCGCGAGCTCCGGGGCGTAGAGGCGGTGCGCCGGGTCGAACGCGAACCACTGGCCGTGGTCGGCGCTGAGGTTGACGACGTCGCCTATCTCGCCGCGCGCGATCACCCCGCGCAGCGCGGCCACGTGCGGCAGGAACCGCGTCCACATGGCCTCCATGACGAACACCCCGGCCTCGCGCGCGGCGTCGAGCACCTCGACGGCCTCCGCCTCGTTGCGCGTGAACGCCTTCTCGACGAGCACGTGCTTGCCCGCGGCGATGGCGAGGAGCGCGTGCTCGCGGTGGTGGGAGTGCGGCGTCGCGACGTAGACGACGTCCACCTGCGGGTCCTCGACGAGCTCCTGGTAGCCGTGGTGGGTCGTCGGGACGCCGTGGGCGGTGGCGAAGCGCTCGGCGCGGACGCGGTCGCGCGAGCCGACGGACGCGACGCGGCCCTGCGTGTGGAGGCGCACGGCCTCGGCGAACGACGACGCGATCCCGCCGGCTCCGAGGATGCCCCAGCGGATCGACGGCGCGCTGCGCGGGTCGGGGACCGTGCCGGTCACGTCGGCGGTCAGGTCGGGGACGGGGTGGACGGCGAGCCGTGCCGAGTTCTCGGCGGGCGCCTGGGCGTCGATGCTCATGGCCCCACGCTATCCCGGTGGGATCGCTCCCACGCCCAGGTGTCCACGGAACGTCGGACGACGTGCGGCGCCGCGGGACGACGTCTCCCCCGCGCGGGTGGTGCGGCGCGCGGCGCGGCGCGCCACGATGGGGACCATGACGTCCCCCGCGCCCCGGACCGACGCGCCGACCGACACCCCGGACGTGCCCGAGGCGCGCGCGAGCGCGCGCGGGCTCGTCAAGGTCTACGGGTCCGGCACGACGGCGGTGCGCGCGCTCGACGGCGTCGACGTCGACTTCGCGCGCGGGCGGCTCACCGCGATCATGGGCCCGTCCGGCTCGGGCAAGTCGACGCTCATGCACTGCCTGGCAGGCCTGGACTCGCCGACCTCCGGGAGCGTCGTGATCGACGGGCAGGAGATCAGCCGCCTGTCGCAGCGCCGCCTCACGGCCCTGCGCCGCACGCGCGTCGGGTTCGTCTTCCAGGCGTACAACCTCGTCCCGACGCTCACCGCGGCGGAGAACATCACGCTCCCCCTCGACATCGCGCGCGCCCCCGTGGACCGCGCGTGGTTCGACGAGGTCGTCGACTCCGTCGGGCTGCGCGACCGCCTGCACCACCGCCCGTCCGAGCTCTCCGGCGGGCAGCAGCAGCGCGTCGCGTGCGCGCGGGCGCTCGTCTCGCGGCCGTCGATCGTGTTCGCCGACGAGCCGACCGGCAACCTCGACTCGCGCTCGGCCGGCGAGGTGCTGGCGTTCCTGCGCCGGTCCGTCGACGAGCTCGACCAGACCGTCGTCATGGTCACGCACGACCCGCGCGCGGCGTCGTACGCGCACCGCGTCGTGTTCCTCGCCGACGGCCGCCTCGCCGGCGAGCTGCACGACCCCACGCAGCAGGACATCCTCGACGCGCTCGCGCTCGCGGCGGACGACGACGGCCCTCCGACCGGACCGGCCGCCGCACCCGCGACCTCGGCCCGGCCGGCCGCCGGGCCCACGACCTCGGCCGGGCCCGCGGCGCCCGTCGGGCGGCACGCGGCCCCGGTCGACCCGGCATGATCCGCGTCGCGCTGCGGGGCGTGCGGGCGCACGTCGTGCGGTTCGTGCTCTCCGTGCTCGCCGTGACGCTCGGCGTCGCGTTCGTCGTGGGCACGTTCGCCTTCCGCGGCATGCTCTCCTCGACGTTCGACGACATCATCGCGACGACGCTCACCGCCGACGTCTACGTGCGCGGGTCGCAGGAGGTCACCGGGGACGCGACCGGGCCGGGCGGCGGGAGCGGTGGGAACGGGTTCGCGGGCGACCGCACGCTCGTCTCCGCCGACCTCGCGGGACAGGTCGAGGCGGTCGACGGCGTCGCGCGCGCCGTGCCGGACGTCTCCGGGCCGGTCGTCCTCGTCGCCGCCGACGGGACCGCCGTCGTGACGACGGGACCGCCCAGCACGGCCTTCTCGATCGACCCCGAGGACCCGAGCCTCACCCTGCTCGACGGCGCGTGGCCGGGACCGGGAGAGATCGTCCTGGAGCAGAGCGCGGCGGAGACGGCGGGACTGTCGACCGGTGACGCGACGACGGTCGTGCTGGGCGGCGAACCGACCCCCGTGACGGTGTCCGGCGTCTTCGGGATCGAGGCCGCCGCGGCGGGCGCGGTGCTCGTCGGGATCGACGGGGAGACCGCGCGCGACGTGTTCGCGCCCGACGGGATGGTGCCGCAGCTCGCGGTCTGGGCGACGCCGTCGTCGGGGGCCGTCGACGAGGACGCGCTCGCGCAGCGCGTCGGCGACGTGCTGCCCGAGGGCGCCGAGGCGGTGACGGGCGAGCAGGCGCGCGCCGAGGCCAGCGAGGCCGTCGAGGAGGTGCTCGGGTTCGTCGAGACGTTCCTGCTCGTGTTCGCGGCGATCGCGCTGTTCGTCGGCGCGTTCATCATCGCGAACACCTTCGCGATGTCGGTGCGCGAGCGCCTGCGCGAGCTCGCGCTCCTGCGTGCGCTCGGCGCGTCGCCCGGCCAGGTGTTCACGTCCGTGCTCGTGCAGGCGCTCGTCGTGGGGCTCGTGGGCGGCGGTCTGGGGGTGCTCGCCGGGGCCGGTCTCGTGCGCGTCATCCGGTGGGGCCTCGCCCTCGCGGGCATGGAGTTCTCCGGTCGGGTGCCGCTCGGCACGCCGCAGGTCGTCGCGGCCGTCGGGCTGGGGGCGGTCGTCAGCCTGCTCGCCGCGGTCCTGCCCGCGCGTCGCGCCGCCGCGATCCCGCCCGTCCAGGCGATGCGCGACGACGTCGCCCCGGACCGCGGGACCGGCGTCCGGGCGGTGGGCGGGATCGTGCTCGTCGCCCTGGGCGCCGGGGTCCTGTGGCTCGCCGCGTTCCTCGGGTCGTCGGTCGCCGACGCCCCGACCGGGTGGGCGTGGCTCGACGACCTCAGCCCGCGCGTGCTGCTCGGCGTCGGCGCGGGGCTCGTGCTCGTCGGCGTGCTCGTCGGGTCCCCGGCCGTCGCGCGCGGCGTGCTCACCGTGCTCGCGTGGCCGCTCGTCGTCGCGCTGCGGCCCCTGGGGCGCCTCGCGCGCGGCAACGTGACGCGCAACCCGCGCCGCACCGCGAGCACCGCGGGCGCGCTGCTCATCGGCATGGCGCTCGTGTCCGTCACGGGCGTCATCGCGGCCTCGACCCAGGCGTCCGTGCGCAGCATCGTCGAGAACGAGGTGCGGGCCGACCTCGTCGTCGACTCCGCGACGCTCGTGGTCCCCGACGGCGCGGTCGACGCCGTGACGGCGACGCCCGGCGCCGCGGTCGTCGACACCGTGCGCCTCGGCCTCGCGCCCGTCGCGACGGTCGGCCCCGCGGGGAACGGGACGCCCTCGTCCGACGACGAGCCGGACGGATCGGGCGACGAGCCAGGCGCCGGGGAGGCGCGGGGGACCGACGTGGCGGGCGTGCCCGCCGGCTTCTTCGACACCGCGCTCGACCCCGTGACGCTCGCGGGAGACCCGACGGCGACGCTCGAGGCGGGGGACGTCGTCGTGCACCGGCGCACCGCGCGCGAGCGCGGCTGGGAGGTGGGCGACACGCTGCGCCTCGGCGAGGGCGCGACCGCGGTCGAGGCGCGCGTGGGCGCGGTGATCGACAGCCAGCTCGTCGGGACGGGGATCCTCGTGCGCGACGACGTGTTCGACGCGGTCGTGCCCGCCGCGCAGGCGAGCGTCCGGATCGTCTACGTGTCGGCGGCGGAGGGGGCGTCGGCGGCGGAGGTGGAGGACCTGCGCGCGGCGCTGACGACCGCCGTCGAGCCGTTCCTCGTCGTCACGGTGCTCGACCGCGAAGAGACGGCGTCCGCGTTCGCCGACCAGGTGAACCAGGTGCTCGTGATCCTCTACGCGCTGCTCGCGCTGTCGATCGTCATCGCGCTGCTCGGCATCGTCAACACGCTCGCCCTGTCGATCATCGAGCGCACGCGCGAGATCGGGCTGCTGCGCGCTGTCGGGCTCGGGCGCCTCCAGCTCGCCGGCGTCATCGCGATCGAGTCGGTGCTCACCGCGGTCTACGGGACGGTGCTGGGCGTCGCGACGGGCATCGGGATCGGCGCCGCGCTGCCCGGCGTGCTCGCCGACGAGGGCCTGAGCACGCTCGCGGTGCCCTGGGGCCAGGTCCTCGCGATCCTCGGCGTCGCCGTCGTGATCGGCCTCGTCGCGAGCGTCTGGCCCGCCATCCGCGCCGCCCGCCTCCCGGTCCTGGACGCCGTCACGGTCGACTGACCCGGCACCCCCGCTGAAGTGCTGGATCGTTGTCGTCCCGGTGCGGTCGGGACGACAGACATCCAGCACTCAGCGGATCGTGACCGGCTCTCGGGACGGGGTGCGGTAGCGGCGGAGCGGGGCGTTGCGCCAGGCGACCAGCCCGACGACGGCGCTCGCCGCCAGTCCGCCCACCGCCAGGGCGACCGGGGCGGACGTGAGCGACGCGAGCACGCCGCCGCGGAAGTTGCCGACCTCCGGCCCCGCCACGCCCACGACGTGCTCGACCGACGACACGCGCCCGCGGAACTCGTCCGGCGTCTCGAGCTGGACGAGCGCGCCGCGGGTCACGACGCTCACCGTGTCGGCCGCGCCCGCCACCGCGAGGCACGCGAGCGCGAGCCACAGCGGGCCCGCGAGGCCGAACCCCGCGAGCGCGACGCCCCACGTCGCGGCCGCGGCGAGCTGGAGCACGCCCGCCCGCGGGGCCCGGGTCACCGCACCCGAGAACAGGCCCGCCCCGATGCCGCCGACCGCGACGGCGGACAGGAACAGGCCGAGCGTGCGCGGGTCGCCGTCGAACCGGAGCTCGTTGACGAGCGGGAAGAGCGAGATCGGCATCGCGAGCACCGTCGCCGCGACGTCGGTCGCGAACGAGCCGCGCAGCGTCGGCTTGCGCCACACGATCCACCATCCGCCGGCGGCCGCCCGACGGCGCGGCGCGCGCGCGGCGGTCGGCGCGCCCGTCGCGGTCGGCGCGCCCGTCGCGGTCGGCGCGGTCTGCTCCTCCCCCGCCGCACGGTCGTCGCCAGGTGCGCCGACGGAGGCGACGGCGGGGGCGACGGCGGCCACGGCGTCGGACGGTCCCGGCGGCGCCCCTGAAGGGCTGCCCGGCGGGAGCGGCGGGAGGCGCACGAGCCCGAGCAGGGCGACGACCGCCGCCACGGCCTGCACCCCGTACGCCGCCGGGAGGTCCCAGCGCGCGAGCACCAGGCCGGCGAGCGCGGGGCCCACGAGCATCGCGACCTGGAACGCGAGGTTCTGGAGCGCAAGGCCTGCGGCGACCTGGTCGGGCGGGAGCAGGCGCGGCGGCACCGTGCGCCGGGCCGGGGAACCCAGCGCGTTGCACGCGGCGCCGAGGCTCACGAGGCCGAGGAGCACCCACACGGACCGGTTGCCCGCGAGCGCCTGCGCGACGAGCCCGACCGCGGCGAGCACCTGCCCTGCCGCGGCGAGCCGCATGATCGTGCGCCGGTCGTGCACGTCGGCGAGGTGACCGCCGACGAGCCCGAGCGTGAGGAGCGGGACCGCGGTGGCGAGACCGATCGTGCCCGTCCACAGCGGGCTGTGCGTGAGCTCCCAGACCTGGAGCAGCACGGCGACGCTCGCGATCTGGAACCCCAGCCCGCCGACGGCGGACCCGGCCCAGAGGTCGCGGTACGCGCGGCTGGAGCGCAGAGGGCGGACGTCGAGGACGTGGTCGCGCACCTCAACGGTCCTCGGGCGGGGCGGCGTCGGTACCGGATCCCGCGGGTTCGGCGGCTCCCACCGGCAGGGGGTAGCCCGCCGCATCGAGCCGATCCACGAGCCGCGCGCGCAGCGAGCGGCGGGCGAGGACGCGCTCCAGCTCGACGACGACGGCGCTCAACGCGTGCGGCAGCTCGTCGTCGATCTCGGCGACGGACTCCTCCGTCGCGCGCCACTCCGCCTCCAGGAGCGGGACGAGCGCGCGAGCCTTCTCGGTGAGCGCGACCCGTCGCGTCCGGGCGTCCGGGCCGGGCTCCGTCTCGACCAGTCCCTCGCGCCGCATGGCCGTGACGGTCTGGCTCATCGCCGAGTGCGTCCGCCCGAGCGACTCCGCGAGCCCACGGATGGTCAGCGGGCCGGTGTGGGCGAGCCGGATCAGCGGGTAGACGAACCGCGGCCGCACGCCCTCGATGCCTCGGTCGGTGTAGACCGTGCCGATCTCGTCGTCGAGGCGTCGGAGCACGGCGTGCAGGGAGTCCCACCGGCCGGGGACGGTGGTCGGGTCCCGAGAAGTCATAGCACTGTTATAACAGCACTCATGCGATTGTGGGACGTCCGGCGACCACTAGGTTGCCGCCCTAACTAGATAGCCGTACTGTCTAGCCATGAGGTTCGACGAGCGGCTCGACCGCGAGCTCCTGCGCGGCGTGCTGCCGCTGTGCGTGCTCGCGGTCGTCGCGACCCACGGCCCCACCTACGGCTACGCGATCACGCGGTCGCTCGCCGACGCGGGCCTCGGCACCGTGAAGGGCGGCACGCTCTACCCGCTGCTGCAGCGCCTGGAGGACGACGGCCTCGTCACGACCTCCTGGCACCAGGGCGAGCGCGGGCCGAGCCGTCGGTACTACGCCGTCACGGACCAGGGTCGCGTCGCGCTCGCCGACGCGACCTCCCGCTGGGACGCCGTGACGACGGCGGCGAGCACCCTCGTCGCGGGCCCGTCCGGCACGCCCTCGCCGGACGGTGCGCGCCCGACCGCGGCCCTCGCCCCGCACGCGGGGGCGCGCCCGGACCCCGACCGGGGACCAGGACCGGTCCCGGGGCCGGTCCCAGAGCCGGTCGCGATCCCGGCAGACGCACCTCACCCCGACCCCACCCCGAGAAGGACCCCTCGATGAGCGACACGACCCGCTACACGATCGAGCGCCGCCACGCGCCGCACGTCGACCCGCGCTGGGCCGAGGCGCTCCTGCTGGAGCTGCGGCTCCAGGGGGTCGCCGGAGCACGGATCGGCGCCGTGCTCGCCGAGGTGGACGCGCACGTCGTCGACTCCGGCGAGACCGCGCGGGAGGCGTTCGGCGATCCCGTGGCGTACGCGCGCTCGCTCGACCTGCCCGAGGACCCCGCGCAGTCGAGCTCCTCGATCGGCCGCACGGTGGCCGCCTCCGCCGTGCAGACGGTCGGGATGCTCGGCGTGCTGTGGTCGCTGCGACCCGCGCTCGACGGCGGCACCCTCGTGGTCCCGGCCGGGATGCTGCTCGTCCTCGTGGCCGCGCTCGCGGGCTTCGTCGGGCTGTGGCGCGCCGGCGACCGGCTGCTGCGCGCCGCCCTCGCCCACCCCGTGCCGACCGTCCTCGGGAACGTGGTCGTGACGGGCGCCCTCGTGGCCGTCGCGGTCACGCTGCGCGCCCCGGTCGCGACCCTCCCTGCGGTCCCGGTCCTGGTCGCGGCCGCCGTCGCGCTCGTCGTGGGGACCGTCTGGGGCCTGCGCGAGCAGGGCTCGGGCGACCCCGTCGTCGACCCGCTCGACGACGCGCCGCACGCCCGCACCGACCGCACCGGGCGCTGGGGCGTGCTGCTCCTGCCCGCCGTGACGGTCGTGCTCGGCACGATCACGCTGCTGGCCGGCTGAACCGGCCGGGACCAAGGTCACGCACCCCGGCGTCCCGGTGGTGGTCCCCGGGGACGCGTGCCACGGTGGGGAAGGCCGGCGGGCACCGGCCTCGCACGGCTGCGGCGCGCCCGACGGCGACCCACCGACTCCACAGGAGGCCACGATGCCCGAGGTTCCCGTCCGCACGCTCATCAGCCCGCTGCGCTACGTCCAGGCCCGCGGTGCGCTCACGCGGCTCGGCGAGTTCGTCCGACCGATCGGCACGAAGCCGCTGCTCGTCGCCGACGACGTCGTGTGGGGCATCGTCCAGGACACGGTCGCCGTGTCCTTCCAGGACCAGGACCTCCCCCGCCACCGCACCGGGTTCGGCACGTACGCCACCGCCGCGGAGGTCGACCGGCTCGCGCGCGAGATCGACGAGCTCGGCGCCGACGTGATCGTCGGCATCGGCGGCGGCTCGACGATCGACGCCGTGAAGGCCGCGGGCCACCTGCGCGGCATCCGCTGGGTCTCCGTGCCGACCGTCGCGTCCACCGACGCCCCGTGCTCCGCCCTGTCCGTCATCTACACCGAGGACGGCGCGTTCGAGGAGTACCGGTTCTTCCCGCACAACCCGGACCTCGTGCTCGTCGACACGGGCCTCGTCGCGAACGCGCCCGTGAAGTTCCTCGTCGCCGGCGTCGGGGACGCGCTCGCGACGTGGATCGAGGCGCGCGCCGTCGCCGAGGCGAACGCGTCGACCATGGCCGGCGGCCTCCCGCTCGTCACGGGCACGGCGCTCGCGCAGCTCTCGTGGGACATCCTCTGGGAGAACGCGCTGCCCGCGATCGACGCGGTGAAGGACCACCTCGTGACACCTGCGGTCGAGAAGGTCGTCGAGGCGAACACGCTCCTGTCCGGGCTGGGCTTCGAGTCCGGCGGCCTCGCCGCGGCGCACGCGATCCACAACGGCCTCACCGCCGCGCCCCAGACCCACGGCCTCACGCACGGCCAGAAGGTGAACATCGGCTCCGTGACGCAGCTCGTGCTGGAGGGCGCGCCGACCGAGGAGATCGAGGAGTTCGTGCGCTTCACGACGCGCGTCGGCCTGCCGAACACGCTCACCGAGATCGGCCTGACCGCGGACGACGTGCACGACCTCACGCGCGTCGCGGAGGCCGCCACCGCGGAGGGCGAGACGATCCACGCCATGCCGTTCCCCGTGCGCGTGCCGGAGCTCGTCGACGCCCTGCGCTCCATCGAGGGCTTCTCCCGCCGCGTCCGCGCCGAGGCGGGCCTCCCCGAGCCGGTCGCGCACACCGCGCACTGACCACGGCCCGAGGCGGGCCTACTTCTTCGCGGGGGCCTTCTTCGCGGCCGGCTTGCGGGCCGTGGTGCGCTTCTTCGCCGGGCCCTGGGCGCGCTTCTCGGCGAGGAGCTCGATCGCGCGCTCGGGGGTGATCGACTCGGGCGTGACGTCGCGGGGCAGCGTGCGGTTCGTCTCGCCGTCGGTGACGTAGGCGCCGAAGCGGCCGTCCTTGACGACGATCGGCTTGCCGCTGTTCGGGTCGTCGCCGAGCTCGCGCAGGGGCGGGGTCGCGGCGCGCTGGCCGCGCCCGCGCTTGGGCTGCTTGTACAGCTCGAGCGCCTCGTCGAGCGTGACGGTGAACATCGACTCCTCGTCGGGCAGCGACCGCGAGTCGGTGCCCTTCTTGAGGTAGGGCCCGTAGCGGCCGTTCTGCGCCGTGATCTCCTCGCCCGACTCGGGGTCCGTCCCGACGACGCGCGGCAGCGACAACAGGCGCAGCGCGTCGTCGATCGTGATCGTGTCGAGCGACTGCGTCTTGAGCAGCGACGCCGTGCGCGGCTTGGGCTGCGCGGCCTTCGCCTTCTTCTGCGCGGCGGCGGACAGGCTCGTGTCGATCGGCGGGAGGTCGAGGACCTCGGTGACGTAGGGCCCGTAGCGTCCGGCCTTCGCGACGACCTCGTTGCCCGAGACGGGGTCGGTGCCGAGCACCTTGCCGTCGTCGGCACCGGCCGCGAGGAGCTCGCGCGCCTTGGCGACGGTCAGCTCGTCGGGGGCGACGTCGTCGGGCACGGACGCGCGCGGCGGGTTCTCCCCCTCCTTGACCGGGACGGAGAGGTCCTCCACGTACGGGCCGTAGCGCCCGACGCGGAGCTGGATGCCCTCGCCGATCGGCACCGAGTTGATGCCGCGCGCGTCGATGTCGCCGAGGTTCGCGACGAGGTCGCGCAGACCCTCGGCGTCCTCGCCCTTCGCGGCGTCGCCGAAGTAGAACTCGGTGAGCCACGCCACGCGGTCGCGGCGCCCGGCGGCGATCTCGTCGAGGTCGGCCTCCATGCGCGCGGTGAAGTCGTAGTCGACGAGCCGGTCGAAGTGCTCCTCGAGCAGCCGCACGACGGCGAACGCGAGCCAGCTCGGCACGAGCGCCTGCCCGCGCGAGAGCACGTACCCGCGGTCCTGGATCGTCGAGATCGTCGACGCGTAGGTCGAGGGCCGTCCGATGCCGAGCTCCTCGAGCGCCTTGACGAGGCTCGCCTCGGTGTAGCGGGGCGGGGCGGACGTCGAGTGCCCGTCGGCCGTGAGGTCGTCCCCGCGCAGCGGGTCGCCCTCGGCCATCTGCGGCAGGCGCGCGTCGTCGTCGCCCTTGGTCCCGACGACGGGCGCGTCCTCCGCGTACCGGTCGACGTCGGAGCTCTCCTCGTACGCGGCGAGGAACCCGCGGAACGTGATGACGGTGCCCGACGCGGCGAACACCGCGTCGCGGCCCGCGACGTCGCCCGCGGCGGCCGAGAGGGTCGCGCCGAGGCGGACGGACGCCGTCGACCCCTTCGCGTCCGCCATCTGCGACGCGACGGTGCGCTTCCACACGAGCTCGTAGAGCTTGAACTGGTCGTCGCTCAGCTCGCGCTTGACCTGCGCGGGCGTGCGGAACGAGTCGCCCGCGGGACGGATCGCCTCGTGCGCCTCCTGCGCGCCCTGGTTCTTCGCGGCGTAGACGCGCGGCTTCTCCGGCACGAACTCGGGGCCGTAGAGCTCGGCCGCCTGGCGGCGGGCCGCCGTCGTGGCCTCCGCCGACAGCGACGGCGAGTCCGTGCGCATGTAGGTGATGTAGCCGTTCTCGTACAGCGACTGCGCGGTGCGCATGGCCTGGCGCGACGACATGCGCAGCTTGCGGCTGGCCTCCTGCTGGAGGGTCGACGTCGTGAACGGCGCCGCGGGACGGCGCGTGTACGGCTTGGTGTCGAGCGAGCGCACGGCGAACGCGGCGTCCGCGAGACCCGCCACGACGGCGCGGGCCGTCGACTCGTCGAGGTGCGCGACGCCGTCGCGCGCCGCCGCCGCCTTGAGCTGCCCCCGGTCGTCGAAGTCGCGGCCCGAGGCGACGCGTGCGTCGCCGACCTGCACGAGCCGGGCGCCGAACGCCTTCCCGGCGTCGGCGGCGGACGCGTCCGCGTGCTCGAACGTCCCCGTGACGTCCCAGTACTCCGCCGCGACGAACGCCATGCGCTCGCGCTCGCGCTCGACGACGAGGCGCGTCGCGACCGACTGCACGCGCCCGGCCGAGAGCCCCTGGGCGATCTTGCGCCACAGCACGGGCGAGACCTCGTAGCCGTAGAGGCGGTCGAGGATGCGGCGGGTCTCCTGCGCGTCGACGAGGTGCTCGTCGAGGTCGCGCGTGTTCTGCAGCGCCCGCTGGATGGCCTCGCGCGTGATCTCGTGGAAGACCATGCGCTTGACCGGGACCTTGGGCTTGAGCGCCTCGAGGAGGTGCCACGCGATGGCCTCGCCCTCGCGGTCCTCATCCGTCGCGAGGTAGAGCTCGTCGGCGTCCTTGAGCGCGCGCTTGAGCTCGGCGACCTTCTTCTTCTTGTCCGCGTAGACCTCGTAGTACGGGTCGAAGCCGTGGTCGACGTCGACCGCGAACTTCCCGTACGGGCCCTTCTTCATGTCCGCGGGCAGCTCGGACGGCTGCGGCAGGTCGCGGATGTGCCCGACGCTCGCCTCGACCTCGTAGTCGTCGCCGAGGTAGCCCTGGATCTTGCGAGCCTTGGCGGGCGACTCGACGATCACGAGCTTGCGTGGCATCCGATCCTGCTTTCGTCCGTGCGTACGTGTCAGTGGTGGGCGCTCCCGCCCGACGGCGACCGGGCACCACCCCGGGCGTGCGGCGCGTCGTGGCCTCGGGGACGACCGTCCGGTCGTCCGCCGTGGCAGCCTACGACGTTACTCCCGTCGCGCCAGCCGCACCCTACCCCCGAACGGCGTGCACGTCCGGGCGAGCCGTGGACTGCCGGACGAGGAGCAGGACGGCGAACGCGGCGGCCGTCACCGCGAGCACGCCCGCCACCCCTCCGGCGTAGGCGGTGACCTCCTGCGCGGCCGTGGTGCCCCAGGTCGCGGGCGTCGCCCGCAGCGCGAGCGCCGCCGCCACCCCGGCCGCCGCGGCGCCGAGCAGGAGGAGGACGGCCATGACCGTCGAGCCCGGCGACGGGCCGGCGCCCGGGTCGAGGGCCGACCGCGGCGTGAAGGCGCACACGAGCGCCGCCCACGCGAGGACGACGAGGACCGCGGCGACGACGTCGCTCGGGCGGTGCCACTGCCCGACGAGCGTCGAGATCCCGGTCGCGGCCGTGTACGCGCCGCCGAGGACCGCCACGAGCGGACGGGCCGCGCGCGGGACGACGAGCAGCAGGGCCGCGGCGACCGACCCGGCGACGGTGGTGTGCCCGCTCGGCAGCGAGTTCTCCCAGTGCCAGCCGCCGATCAGCTCCTCGCGACCGAGGAGCGAGTGCTTGACGAGCTGCGTCGTGACGTTCGCCCCCACGACGAGGAAGGCCACCTGCACGGCGAGGCCCCAGCGCCGGCGCAGGAGCGCGATCCCCATGGCAGCGCCGAGGCCGCCGACGACGAACGCGACCGAGACCGTGTCCAGGACCGGCTCCGCCACCGTCCAGAGCTCGCCCTGGCCGGTGACGGCGCCGTCGAACGCGGCTCGCTCGAGCATCTGCCCCGCGAACGTGTCGACGAAGAACCGCCACACGAGCCACGCCCCCGTGACGGCGAGCACCGCGACGACGGCGGCGACGACGCGCGACGCGGTGCTGGGCCCGTCGGCGTCGGCGGTCGGGACACGACGGGGTGCCGGGTGCGGTCCCCGCGGGCTCGAGGCCACGGGCGGGTACGACGCCCCGGGCGGGTACGACGCCCCGGGCGAGTACGGGGCGCCCGACGGGTACGCGGCGACCGGAGGGGGCGGCGTCACGGGCGGGCGCGGGGCGCCGGAAGGCGCGGGCGGCAGCACCGGCGGCGTCGCCGGGAGCGGTCGCGTGCCCGTCCCGCCGCTGGTCGGCAGCGGCCGGGTCGGGGCGTGGTCGGCTGGCATCCCTCCACCGTAGAGGACGCGTGTGTGCGTTCCGGGAAGAGGACGGGAAGAGGCTCCGCGCGCTACTCCCCTGCGCTCGGGACGAGGCGCGTGAGGATCAGCGACGCGGCCGGGCTGGTCGGCTGCGGCGACGCGTACGGGTCGGCGTCCGACGGGAACCCGGTGTAGGCGACGGTCGAGTACTGGGCGGCCGTCGGGCGCCCGAGGAGCGGGATCGCGGGGACCTGGTCGACGTAGACGTGCTGGATCGTCGCCAGCGCGGCCGCGCGCTCCGCCGCGTCGGTCGAGGAGGCGTAGACCAGGAACGCGGCGTCCGCGTCGGGGTCCTGGAACCGGCCGAAGTTCGCGTCGGCGCTGGTGCCGAGCGGGCGCAGGTGGGCGCCGTTCATCTGGCTGGAGTACGTGTCCCAGGGCGTCGCGCCGCCGTCGGTCCAGTGCATCGACGCCTGGAAGTCGCCCGTGCCGATCTTGTCGAACCACTCGGCCTCGTCCTGCCCCTCCACCGTCGCGACGATGCCGAGCCGCGCGGCCGCGTCCTTGACCGCCTCGAGCTCCCACATGTAGTCGGTCCACCCGGAGGGGTTCGTCAGCGTGAACGTGACGGGCACGCCGTCCTCGTCCTGGAGGACGCCGTCCACCAGGTCGTACCCGGCGTCCTCGAGGATCGCGGTGGCACCCGGGACGTCGACCGTGAGGCGCCGGTCGGCGAGGTCCGGAGCGAGGAACGGCTCGCCGGCCGGCAGCGGCAGCCCGGTCGCGCTGCGCAGCGCGGGCCAGACGCCGGAGGTGGCGTAGTTCGAGATGTCCTCGCGGTCGAGCACGATGTTCAACGCGCGGCGCACGGCGACGTCGTCGAACGGCGGCACCTGCGTGTTGAGGAAGAGCGCGTCGATCGCCAGACCGGTCGGGGCGAACTGGTGGAGGTGCTCGGGGTCGGCGGCGAGATAGACCCGCTCGTAGCCGGGGATGTACGCCCAGCCCCACTGCACCTCGCCGCTCACGTACGCCGCGGTGAGGGAGTCGTTGTCCGGGAACGCGACGTATCGCAGCTCCGGGACGGCGAGCGGACCGCCCCAGTAGTCGTCCCGGGCGACGAGCGTGGCACCGTCGGTCGTGAACTCCTCGAGGACGTACGGCCCCGTGCCGACCGGGTCGACGTTCGGGTCCTCCAGGAGGGTCTCGGCGAGGCGGTCGGCCCACACGTGCTCGGGCACGACGAACGTGTTGATCGCCTTGGTGCGGTTGACGTACTGGCCGCTCCCGAACGTCACGACGACGTCCCTCCCCTCGACGCGCACGTCGTCGTACGGGAGGAGGTCCGGGTTGAGCGCGGGGACGTCCCTGCGGAGCCCGAACGTGAAGGCGACGTCGTCGGGCGTGAGGGGCTCGCCGTCGGACCAGAGCACGCCCTCGCGGACCGTGACCCGCAGCTCCGTGTAGCCCGCGTCCCAGGACCACTCGCTCGCGAGCCAGGGGGTCGGGTCCTGGGCCGGGTCGACGAGGTTGATCTGCGCGAGCGGCTCGTAGAGGACGTTCGCGTAGCCGAGCTTCTGCGCGGCGGACCCGCTGTCGAAGGGGTTGTTGTCCTCCTCGTCCACCGAGTTGGGCATCCCGATCGTCAGCACGGCGGGGACGGCCGTCGGCGTGGGCTCGTCGGTCGGGGCCACGAGACCGCACGCCGCGGCGACGAGCGCGACCGGCACAGCGACGGCGACCGCGACGGCGACCGCGACGGCCGCGCGACGCGGCACGGCGCGGACGGTACGGCAGGTGACGGAACGAGTGGTCACGCGGGGCTCCTCGGCGAGTCCGTGATCTGCGGCGACGCCGGGCGCTCCGTCGCCCTCGACGCCATTCCGGAGGCGATTCAACCACACATTACTAACTCGTCAGTAAGAGCGGGTGGGTCGCAGTATGGTTGCCGTCATGACCGACGCCACCCCCGCGCGGAGCGCCACCGACGCCGCCCCCGCACGGACGCCCCGCCCCCGCCGCACCCGCCCCGCGACGCTCGAGCGCCGCGAGGAGATCCTGCGTGCGGCGATGCGCGTGTTCGGGTCCAAGGGCTACCACCAGGGCTCGCTCGCCGAGGTCGCCGAGCAGGTCGGCATCACGCACGCCGGGGTGCTGCACCACTTCGGTTCCAAGGACCGCCTGCTCACCGAGGTGCTGGAGTTCCGGGACCGCGTCGACGTCGAGCACCTCGAGGGGCAGCACATCCCCGGCGGGCTCGACCTGTTCCGGCACCTGGTCAAGACCGCCGCGATCAACGCCGAGCGGCCCGGGATCGTCCAGGCGTACACCGTGCTCACGGGCGAGGCCGTCACCGACGGCCACCCGGCGAGCGCCTGGGTCACCGAACGCTTCACCGGTCTGCGGGCCGACATCGCGGGCGCGCTGCGCGAGGTGGTCGAGGAGCGCCGCGCCGCGGGCGACACCGAGACGGACTACGAGCTCACCGACGCCGCGCTCGACCTCGCCGCCTCCACGATCATCGGCGCGATGGACGGCCTCCAGACCCAGTGGCTGCTCGACCCCGACGCCGTGGACCTCGCCGAGTCGACCGCGTTCGCGATCGAGGCGATCCTCGCCTCGACCCTCGCCGGGGCCCGGCGACCGCGCCCGCTCGACTGACGGTCGTCGTCGGGCACGGCGTCCGCTCAGGGAACCTCGCCGGGACCAGCGTTCCCCTCGCGCGACCGGAGTCTTCTCGCGTGACCGGGGCTCTACCTCGCGGCGGGCTCGGGCTCCGCTGCGGTCTCGAGTCCGGCGTCCGACGGCGGCGCCTCGCCGGTCGTGCGACCGTCGCGGTAGGCGGCGATCGACAGGGTCCGCAGGCGAGAGGACCGCCCCGAGGGATTGTCGACGAACCCGACGGCCGAGATGTAGGGCTCGATGACGTGGATCTTCTGCAGCGGCGTGACGATGAGCAGCTGCAGCCCGAGGCGGCGGAACAGCTCGAGCGCGAACCGGGTCGACTCGTCCGACCCCCGACCGAACGCCTCGTCGATGACGACGAACCGGAACGCCGTCGACCGCACCGCGCCCCAGTCGAGCTTGAACTGGTAGGCGAGGGACGCCGCGAGCACGGTGTACGCGAGCTTCTCCTTCTGGCCGCCGGACTTGCCGCCGGAGTCGGAGTAGTGCTCGTGCTCGGAGTCGTCGGCGCGCGAGCGCTCCGACGCGGAGAGCACGAACCAGTTGCGGACGTCGGTCACGCGGCGGCGCCACGCCTCGTCGAGGTCCGTCATGCCCTCGCGACCACGGAACCGCTCGACGAGCGCCTTGACCCGCAGGAACCGGTCCTCCGAGTACGACAGCGCGCCGTCGGCGAGCGACCCGTCGCCCTCGGCGAGCGCGCGGTCGTCCTCGGCGAGGATCCCGTCGCCGTCGGTGCACGCGCGCAGGTCCTGCTGGAACTCGCGCACCTCGAGGTTGGGCGTGCGCGACATCTCCAGGCGGATGTACCGGCCCGGGTTGTAGTCGATCGCGCGGAGCGAGTCGTTGATCGTGTCGATCCGGTCGCGGATGACGTCGGCCTGCTTGGCGAGCTCGGCCGCGAAGCCGGCGATGTCGCGGATCGCGTTCGTGTTGAGGTACGCCTTGAAGTCGGCCTCGAACCGCGGGAGGTCGTCGCGCACGAGCCGGTCGTGGATCTCGCGGTAGCCGTCGGCCGAGCGCACGTCCGCGTCGAGCTCCGCCGTCTCGACCGGGTACGCCGACCGGAACGAGGCCATCTGCCCCGCGATCCGCGTCCCGAGGTCCGCGCGCTCGCGCTGCGCCTGCTCGGCCTCGGCGGTGAGCCGCGAGCGCACCGCGTTCTCGACGGCGTCCAGGTCGGCCGTGCGCGTCGGGCCGGTCGCGCCGTCCCGGCCGACACCGTCCCGGTCGGCGCCGGCCGCGCCGACCGCCGCGAGCTCGCGGTCGAACTCCGCGGTGAGGGCGGCCGTCGTCTCCTCGTCGAGCGCCTCGCCCGCGCCGTCGAGCACGGCCCGCGCCCGCTCGCGCGCGGTGCGCGCCTCGTCGAGCGCGTGCCGGTCGGCGCCGAGCGTCGCGACGACGCGGTCGCGCTCGGCCTCGAGCTCGTCGTGGCGGCGCGCGTTGTCGTCGAGCAGCGTCGCGATCCGGCCGAGCTCGTCGCTCGCCTGCTCGAGCCGCCGCTTCTCCTCGGCGAGCTCGGCGATGCGCGCCGTCTCGGCACCGCGGTCGAGCTCGTCCCAGTCCCGGTAGACGTCGAGCCGGCCGAGCGCGGCCGAGCGCGCCTGGAGGTCGCTCCGGGCGGCGGCGGCCTCGTCGCGGCGCCGCGCGAGCGTGTCGCGCCGCGCGGTCACCTCGGCCGCCTGCTCCAGCAGCGCGTCGATCTTGGCCTGCGTCGACCAGCCGAGCACGTAGCCGCGGCGGTCGTCGACGGCACGCGTGTCGTTCTTCTCGTGGTGGTCCGGCGAGTGCTTCACCTGGCCCGCGCGCGTGATCGCGCGCGGGAGGCGGCGGAACGCGTCGAGGTCCGGCGCGCACGCGTGGTCGGCGCGCCGCTCCAGCTCGGCCTCGACCCACGCCGTGAGGGACGGCGCGTCGTCGAGCTGCCGCACGTCGAGCAGGTCGGCGAGCAGCGGGACGTCGTCGCGCGGCGCGGGCCGGGCAGCCGGGACGCGCTCCGGCACCCGGTGGTACACGAGCCGCAGGCCCAGGTGCTCGCGGTCGACCCACGCGGACACGGCGTCGTAGTGCGCGGCCGGCACGAGCAACGAGAGCGCGAAACCGCGCAGCACGCGCTCGGCCGCGCCCTCCCAGTCGGCGTGCTCGGGGCGCACCGCGAGCAGCTCGCCGACGAACGGCACGTCCGCCGGGGAGAGCCCGACGCCGGCGCACAGCCGGTCGCGCACCTCCAGGTGGGTGCGCGGCAGGTTGGATCGGCGGTCCGCGAGGCTCGCGAGCTCGGCCTTGACGTCGGCGGTCTCCTGCTCGACGGCGCGCAGCTCCGCGGCGACCTCGCTCGCCCGCTCCTCCGCCCGGGCGAGGTCGTCGCGCACGCGCACCGCGGCGTCGTCGGCCGCACGCCGCAGCGCGGCGAACGCCGCGGCGTCGACGAGCGCGGCAGCCACGCCTGCCGCCCCTCCGCCGAACCCTGGCTTGCTCCCCACGACGTCCTCGCCCTGGGGAAAGACCCCGGGTTCGGCACCGTCCGGGCCGCCGAGCGTCAGGCCCGCCGCGGCGGCGTAGCCCGCGAGCTGGGCGACGCGGCGCTCGCGCGCGGCGCGCTCGACCTCGCGGCGCGCGACCTCGCCCTCGATCGCCGCGAGCCGGTCGCCGCCGTGCCCCGCGCGCTCGAGCTCGAGCCGCTGCCGCTCGGCCGCGAGGAGCCCCAGCTCGTCACCGACCCGCTGGCGGCGGGACTCGCCGTCCGCGACGCGCTCGTCGAGGGCGCCGATGAGCCCGTCGAGGTCGGCCACCCGCCGCGAGGCCGTGAACGCGCGCAGGGCGTCGCGGCGCGCCACGAGCGCGGCAGACCGCTCCCCCAGCGCGTCGTGCGCGTCGCAGTCCGCGAGCAGCGGCGCGAGCCGCTCGATCTGCGCGGTGGCCCGCACGACGGCGTCGTGCGCGCTCGTGAGGTCGTCGAAGTGCGCGACGAGCCGGTCCGTCCAGCGGTCCGCGTCGAACGGCTCGAGCATGTGCTCGCGCACGAACTCGCCGAGGTCGCCTACCGACTTCATCGACACCGTCTGGTGGAACAGGTCCATGGCCTGCTCCGACGGGATGCCGAGCAGACGACGGAAGTCGCGCCCGTACTCGGGGAAGTGGTCGCGCACCTGGGCGCCCGACTCGCGCAGGCGACGTCGCAGCGCCGCCACGTCGCCGCCGAACCCGGCGAAGTCCTCGGTGATCGTCAGCGGACGGTCCGCGGTGACGAAGAACCGGTCGGGCTGGCCCGACTGCCCCGGCGCGAGCCAGAACACCTGGGCGAGCGTGACCTCCTGGTCGAACCCGCGGTTGGAGAACCGTCCCAGCACGACCGAGTACGTGCCGCGCTCACGCAGCCCGACGTGGCGCGTCGTGCCCGTCGCCTCGTCGCGCTCCGACTTGTAGTGCCCCGCGACGTACGACCGCAGGGACCGCTCGCGCGCGCCCGCCCCGGCCGCCTTGTTGTAGGAGATGCGGTGCGACGGCACGAGCAGCGTCGTCACGGCGTCGACGATCGTCGACTTGCCCGACCCGATGTCGCCCGTGAGGAGCGCGTTGCGCCCGTCGAGGTCGAACGCCCACACGCGCTGGTCGAACGTGCCCCAGTTGAGCACCTCCAGCCGTTCGAGGCGGAAGCCCGCCCGGGCGTCGAGGTCCGCCGCCGGGTCGTGCAGCTCGACCGCGCTGAACAGGCCCTCCATCACGCCACCGTCCTCGTCGTCGTGCTCGCGCTCGTCCCTGCGCCCGTCCCTGCGCTCGTCCCGGTGGCCGCTGCGCCCGCGCGCGACCCCGGTCCCGTCCCGGCGCCGTCCGCGGCGAGCTCCAGGTACTGCGCGAGGCGCGCGTCGAAGTCCGCGAGCCACTGCGCGTCGACGAACGCCTTGAGGATGCGACGCACCTCGTACCGCCGAGCGTCGCCGGAGGCCGGGTCGCCGTCCTCGCCCGGGGCACCCCCGGCGGGCGAGCCGTCCGGGTCGGGGCGGCCCGCCGGGCGCAGGAAGCCCAGCTCGACGACGCGCCGCACGAGCCCGTCCACGCGGTCCACCAGCCTGGCCTCGTTGGCCGCCGCGCCGGCGTCCTGCGCGAGGAACACCCGCAGCAGGTCGACGATCTCCGTGCGCGCGAGCACGAGCCGCGTGTCACCGCCCTCGGAGTCCGCCTGCGCGAGCCGCTTGCGCAGCAGCGCGAGCAGCAGGCTCACGTCGAACGGCAGCTCGCGGCGCGGGATGAGGCGCGGCACGCGCTCGTCGCGCTCGTGCTCGGGCTGCGAGCGCAGGTAGGCGTAGCCGTCGCCCTCGTCGACGACGACCTGCAGGCCCATCATCGCGACCGTGTCGCGCACCTGCGCCTCGCGCGCGAGCAGGTCGCGCCACAGCGCCTCGCCGGACTCGCGGTAGACGACGCCCTTGAGCAGCGACGTCACGACGACGGACAGCTCCGGGTCGCGCGCGGTGCGGGTCGTGCTCACGGGGTCTCCTCCGGGGCCGGGTCGGTGTCGTGGGGCTGCTGGCCTGGCGGGGTGCTCGGCACGGGCACCGGGTCGCGCGGCGGGCCGCCCGCCCCGGTGCGCCGCGCGTAGGTGACGCGCGGTAGGCGAGCGACGCGCACCACGGGGTCCGGCGCCCCGTCCTCGGCGACGGGCCCGGTCGGGGCCTCGCCCTCCCAGCGCACCTCGTCGGTGCGCTCCTCGTCGTGCACGACGACGAAGCGCGGGTCCTCCAGCGACAGGTACGTCACGAGCTCCGCCAGTCCGTGCTCGAGCGGCGCGTCGGCGAGCAGGTCGGCGAGCGCGACCTCCCCCGGGCCGCCCGGCCGGGAGAGCGTCGCGCGGACCGTGCGCGCGAGGCGCTCCGGGTCGACGTGCACCTGGTCGTACAGCGCGTCGACCTCGAAGTCGTCGTCGCCGGCCTCGACGTGGTCCGAGTCGAGCCGGGCCGTGGGGCGCGGCGTGAAGAGCGGTCGCTCGGTCGGCAGGACGATCTCCGGCGCGACGGCGTCGACCGTCATTCCCGGGGGTCCTCCCGCCCTGCGGGCGACGTCGCGCGCGGCGAGCGCCTTGGCCTCCACGCCGCGCAGGATGTCCATGACCCGCCGGTTCTCGAGCCAGACCTGGTCGTCGAGGAAGCGGCGGAGCTGCTCCGAGAGGGTGCGCACGGTCGCCTGCGTGCGCTCGCCGGCGTCGAGCCAGTCGTAGTGCACGCGCCGTAGCCGGCGGTGCTCCTGCTCCCGCGCCGCCGCGTCCGTCGCGGCGGCGTCCACGTCCGGCCCGGGCGCCCCCGGGGCCGGCCGGACGACGTCGGGCGCGATCGCGTCGAGGGACTGCACGCGCTCGACGAGCGCGGCGAACTCCTCCTGGCGGCGACGGTCGAGCAGGAAGTCGTAGAACGCGTGGAACGAGCGGCCCTGGTCGGACTCCGCGATGGCCGTGCGCGACCGCACGACCTCCTCCAGCAGCTCGCCCTTGGCGCCGTCCCAGCCGGTGATGCGCTCGCGCAGCTCGCGGTCGAGCGAGCGGAAGTTCGCCTCGACCTCCCGGAAGTCGGAGAGCAGGTCGGCGGCGGTCTGCGTGAGCTGCTGGTAGCGGTCGCGCTGCGCCGCCGCGTCGAGCACGGCGACGCGCCCGGCACGCACCTGGGCGATCTCGTCGTCGATCGCCGCACGGCGCTCCTCGAGCTCGCGCAGGCGCTCCGCCGGGTCGGTCTGGGTCCCGACGGCGAGCTGGCGCAGGAGCTCGAACACGGTGTTGAGCCGCGACTCGGTGCCCACGAACCCGCGCCCGCGCAGCGACGCGACCCAGCGCACGGCCTGCTCGACGGCGGGCGTCGCGTCGTAGTGGGGCTCGGCCGAGCCCGGTGGGTACCAGGCGCGCAGCCAGCCCTGGTCGGGGTGCGCCCAGTGGTCGACGTACGCCTGCGGGGGTCGCGGGTACCGCGGCTCTGCTCCGGAGGCTCGTGCGGACCGGCCGTCGACCGCCCACAGGTGGTCGTCGAGCCGCGCGACGAGCTCGCTCTCGGGGATCGCGCGCACGTTGTCCTCGACGAACAGGGTGCCGAGGAACGACAGCACGAGCGGCGCCGTGTCCGCGCGCAGGAGCCGCCACGCCGCGCTCGACCGCCGCAGGGAGTCGACGTCGTCGTGCTGCACGCAGGTCCTCTCGGGCGGGTGGGGCTCGGGCCGGTTCGCTCCGCGGGGAGCGCGGGCGCCCCCAGATCTTAGGCGGGGACGCCCCTACCGCCGTGACGACCCACCGTCGTCGCACACCTCGGCCGAGAACGACACGACGCCCCGTCGAGCACGACACGGCGGTCGCTCTCGGCCCCTCGACGTCCCTCATGTCGTGTTCGACCGGTGGCGGGGCGGGTTCGGCGGGTTCGGCGGCCAGGATCCGGGACCATGGTCCCTGTCGGCGGCGGGTGCGGGGTTCGTAACCTGGGTGCGGCGCCGAGCCGGCAGCGCGCCCACCCTGCCGGCCGGCGCCACCTTCTGCCCGCCCGCCGGGGCGTCCCCCGACCCGGCGGGGCCCCGCGGACCCGAGGACCGCCCGTGACCGGAACGACCACCGCCCTGACGGACGAACCGCGCCCGGGCCGGACGCCGTCGGGCCCGGGGGATGCGCAGGACGCGGCGTTCGACCCGTTCACCCGCCCCACCGGCTGGACCCACTCCCGCGGCGTCCTGTTCGGCGAGATGCTGCTGTTCGGCCTGCTCAGCCTCACCGCGGCGTTCGTGCTGTCGTACGACGCCGTGGTCCTGGCCGCCAACCCCACCGCCACGCTCGCGTGCGACGTCAACACCGTGCTGTCGTGCGGGACGGTCGCCCAGTCGTGGCAGGCGCAGGTGTTCGGCTTCCCCAACGCGTTCCTCGGCCTGATCGCGGAGCCCATCGTCATCACGACGGCGGTCGCGGCGCTGGGCGGGACGCGGTTCCCCCGCTGGTTCCTCTTCGCCGCCCAGTGCGTCTACTTCCTCGGCGTCGTGTTCGCCTACTGGCTCTTCTCCCAGTCGATGTTCGTCATCGGCGCGCTGTGCCCGTGGTGCCTGCTCATCACGGTCTCGACCACGCTCGTCTTCGCTTCGCTCCTGCACTGGAACGTCCTGGAGGACAACCTGTACCTGCCGCGGGCCGCGCAGGCACGGCTGCTCGGGTTCGTGCGCTCGGGGGCCTTCGGCTACCTGGTGGCGGCGTGGCTCGTGGGTCTCGCGATCCTCGTGGTGCTCAAGTACGGCCCGGCGCTGCTGGCCTGACGGGACCCCGGCATGCGGCGAGCCACGCCGAACACGTCCCTGCACGCCGTCGAGCACGAGGTTGCTCCCGGAAAGAGGACGGGAACGACAGCAACCTCGTGCTCGACGCGGACGGGGTCAGACGGTCAGGGGCTCAGGGGGTTGTCGTGGCCAGCGAGTAGGCGCCCGAGCCCGCGTAGGCGTGCACGACGAACCGGTAGTAGCCCGCCGCGCCGTCGTACGTCAGGGACTCGTTGGCACCCGGCGACGTGGACTGCGCGACCGTCACCCACGAGTACCCGTTCCACTGCTGCAGGTACAGGTCGTAGTCGCTGCCGGCCGGGCCCGTGACGCAGCCGCGGTGGGAGCCCGCGGTCGCGGCCGTGTAGTACGACCCGTTCGGCTGGACGGCCGTCGCCCCGGCCGAGAGCGTGCCGGTGTACGTCCGGGCGTAGCCGGCGCAGCCGGTCGGGGGCTCGGGGTCGCCGCCCCCGCCGTCGCTCGTGACGAGCGTGAGCCCGTACGCGGAGAGGATCTCCCCGACGGGCTGGAAGTACGTCGTGCCGCCGGTGCTGCAGCTGCCGGACCCGCCGGAGGTGACGCCCTGCGCCTGGTTGCCCGCGAGCAGCGAGCCGCCGGAGTCGCCCGGCTCGGCGCACACGTTCGTGCGGATGAGGCCGGTGATGGTGCCCTGCGCGTACGTGACCGAGGCGTTGTACGCGAGGACCGTCCCGCAGTGCCAGCCGGTGGTCGAGCCCGACCGGCACACCGACGCGCCGACCGGTGCCTGCGTCGCCCCGGCCACGGCCACGCGGCCGCCGGCGTAGTTGTTCACCGCGCCGACCGGCGTGTTGCCCGCGTCGACCTGGACCCAGGCGTAGTCGTTGCCGGGGAAGCTCGACCCGCGGAACGTGCCGGCGGGGCCCGACGTGCGCGCGCCGACCGAGCCGCAGTGCCCGGCGGTGACGAACCCGCCCTGGACCGCGAACCCGACGGAGCACCGCGTGCCGCCACCGATCGTGTAGGCGTTGCCGCCGACGACGTCGATCAGCGGCCGGGGCACCTCGGCCGTCTCCTCGTACGCCACCGCGTCCGCGGGCACGCCCGCCGCCGCGACCTGCGCGGCGACGTCCGACTCGCCACCCTCGCGGACGGAGACGACGACGCGGTTGCGCGTCACGTCGACGTACCAGCCCGGCAGCGCCGCCGGGTCGTCGGCGAGCGCGCCGTCGAGGGTCGCGCGCCAGGACTCGAGGTCCGCGAGCGTGTGGTCCACGGTCACGGCGGTGGCGCCCTCGGCCCGCACCGCACGGGCGTCGGCGGCGTCGGTGACGCCGACGTAGAGGACGTTCGCGGAGTCGTCGACCCAGGCGCCCGCGAAGTCGGCGCCCAGACGACGCTCGAGCGCCGCCTCGGTGCCCGCCGCGTCGGACTGGAAGGCGAGACGCGTCCGTGCGTCCCGCGCGCTGAGGCCCAGGTCGCGCTGCAGCGCACGCTCCAGGCCGGGGGTCGTCTTGGGGACCGCGCGCACCGTCGCGCGCTGGTCCTCGGGGGCGGGCGTGCCCGCGACGGCGTGCGTCGCGGCCGCGCCCGTCAGGAGCGTCGCGGCGGCGGTGACCGCGGCGATCCTCCTGCGGAGTGGTCGTGTCATGTCGTCCATTCCCTTCGCCGGGCCCGGGTGGCCCGGTCGAAGGCCACGCTAGGGAGACGTCCAGCCCACGCCCAGATCGCGATCAGGTCATACGCGGGCGCTATGTGCGGGCTCGCCCCTACGCGATCTCCACCGGGTGCTCGGCACGCCAGCGCCGGTAGCGCGGCGAGCGCTGCACCGCGTCGCGGTGCGCCCCCGCGGCGGCGCGCGCGATCGCGTCGACCGGCAGACGCTCGGCCGCGTCGCGGCGCCAGCCCACGTGGTGCGTCCAGCGCAGCGGGGCGCCGTCGAGCGCGACCGTCCGCACGCCGGGCGCGTCGAGCAGCACGGGCTGGACGAGCGCGACCGCGTGCCCGCCGCGCACCTGGTCGATGCACGACGTCCGGTCCGACTCCCCCATCGCCCGCGGCGTGAACCCCGCCCGCACGCACGCGCTCACGAAGCACCGCTCGAAGCACCCGCTCCCCGGGGCCGTGAGCCACAGCGCGTCGGCCAGCTCGCCCAGCCCGACGGCGTCCCGCGCCGCGACCGGGTGGTACTCGTCGACGAGCACGAAGACGGGGTCCGTCGACACCGCCGTCCAGACGAGGCCCCCGTCCGCGGGCGGGGCCGCGTCGCCGCACATCCCGACCAGCGCCACGTCGAGCGTCCCGCCCGCCAGCCGCTCCGCCGTCTCCTCGACGGACCACGACGTCGCCGTGGTGACGAGGAGGTCGTCCACCCCGAGCGCGCCGGGCAGCGCCGCGTGCAGGCGGCTCGCGAACAGCCCGCCGATCGCGGAGCTCACCGTCCCCACGCGGACGGAACCCGCCGTCGACCGGTCGGAGACGTGCCGCCGCGCGTCGTCGACGAGCGCCGCCATCGCGGGCAGCACGACGCGCGCGTGCCGCAGCACGAGCTCGCCGAGCTCGGTCGGGCGCGCGCCCAGGCGGTCGCGCGTGAACACGCACCCGCCCAGGGTGCGGTCGATCCGGTTGAGCTGGGCGGTGAGGGCGGGCTGCGCGAGGCCGAGCGACGCCGCCGCCTTGGTCACGCTGCCCGACTCGGCCACCACCACGATCATGCGCAGGTGCCGCACCTCGAGGTCCATGCCACCCGAACGTATCGGTGCGGGCCCGCCCTGTCTCGCCTGTCGCGCCCGTCTCGCGACCGCGAACGTCGCCGGACCCGGGTGTCAGCCGACCGGCACCAGGAACCCGTCGCCCACGAGGCCTCGCACGCTCGGCAGCAGCTCGCCCGCGAGGTCGTCCGCCGGCACCTCGAAGAGCGCGGCGATCGCCCCGACGAGCTGCCCGACGGCGAGCTCGCCGTCGCTCGCCCCGACGAGCGCCGCGAGCCCCGTCGACGCCTGGACGGCCCGCCCGAAGCCGTCGCCCTGACGCAGCAGGACGACCGTCGGGTCAGCAGCGCCCGGCGTGTGGAACCGCTCCTCGGTCACGTCGGGCGCGACGGCGAGGCGCGCGCCTGCGAGCGCGGCGTCATCGCGCGCCGTGAGCCAGTCGTGCGCCGCCAGCGCCGCCGCGAGGTGACCGCCGAGGGGCTGGCGGACGGGCCCCGTGCGTTCCTCGAGCCGGCGCAGGGTGGGGCGGGCGCCGTCGAGCGGGCGCCGCAGCGTCACGATCCCGAACCCGACGGCCTCCACGTCGCGGGCCGCGAAGTCGTCGAGCCACGCGGCGTAGGCGGCGGCCCAGGCCCCGGGCTCGCGCTCCGGCGTCGTCCCGCCGTCGCGGATCCACGTCTCCGCGTACTCGGCCGGGTCCTGCACCTCGCGCTGGACCACCCAGCCGTCCAGCCCCGCCTCGTCGAGCCACTCCCCGACGCGCTCGTCCCACGGGACGCCGCGGCGGTGCTCCCAGTTGCCGAGGAGCTGGGCCACGCCGCCCGGCGCGAGGACCGCGGCGACGCCCGTCACGAGGTCGCGCACGACGTCGTCGCCCGCGCGCCCGCCGTCGCGGTACTCGTACTCGGGCAGCGCGCCGGCGCCGCCCGCGCGGGGTGTGATGACGAACGGCGGGTTCGACACGACGAGGTCGAACCGCTCGCCCGTGACGGGCTCGAGCATCGACCCCTCGCGGAACTCGATCGCCGCGCCACGCCCCGTGGCCCCGGCCGCACCCGTGCCGAACGGCACGTTGAACGCCGTGTTGAACGCCGTGTTGAACGCCGCGAACCCGAGGGCTCGCCGCGAGATGTCGGTGCCGACGACCGACCGCGCGTGCCGCGCGGCGTGCAGGGCCTGGATCCCGCAGCCCGTCCCGAGGTCGAGCACGCGTCCGACCGGGGTGCGGACCGTCACCTGCGCGAGCGTCAGGGACGCCCCGCCCGCGCCCAGCACATGGTCGGCCGCGAGCCGGCGACCCGTCGCGAGCTCGCCCAGGTCCGAGGAGAGCCACCACGTCACCGAGCCCGCCGCGTCCGACGCCGCGTAGGGCCGCAGGTCCACGAGTGCGCGCACGGCGTCGTCGTCCGCCGCGCCCGCGGCCTCGACCAGCCCGAGCCACCGGGCGCCGTCGACCCCCGTGCGCCCCAGGGCGGCGTCGACCGCGGCACGCGGGACGTCGTCGCCCAGGAGGAACAGCGCGGCGAGCGCGGCCGTGGGGTCACCCTCGCGTCCCCGCAGCGCGCGCCGCGCGGGCACGGCCTGCTCGCGGTGCAGCGCGGCCGAGGCGACCGGGCCCAGCACCCGCTCGACGCCGTCGACCGTGAAGCCTGCCGCCGCGAGGTCCGCCCGCAGCGTCGTCGCGGCCTCCGCGAGCTCCGCCGGGGCCAGGCCCGCGCCCGGCGGGGGCGGGCTCACGACGGCGTCCGGCCGGGCGGGCGCGGAGGAGGCAGGGGCGGCGTCGGCAGGAGGCATGGGTCCATCCTGGCGGATCCGCGCGCGGGGCGTCCGGTCCGGCCCCGGACGCGCCGGACCCCGGCGCGCCGAGGCGGGCCGGGGTCCGGAGGGAGCAGGGGCGTCAGCAGTTCTGCGTGCCGTACACCGCGACGTTCTGCGCGGAGGTCTGGAACGACTCGTCGGTCATGAGCGACGTGATGGACGACAGGTCGGCGCTGGCCGGGTCGTCCACGGCGGTCTCGAGCGTGTCGGTGAGCTGGCGGAACACGCCCGTGACCGTGTCCCAGTCACCGCTGATCTCGGCGGGGGCCTCAGCCGCCTCGAGGGACGCGGTGAACGTCTCGAACTCGGTGACGGCGCCGGCCGGGTCGCTGGTGTCGATCGAGCCGAGCGTGCTCTGGGCGTCGAGGAGCGTCTGGTAGGCGGTGCAGAAGTCGCCCGAGGCCTCGGCGTCGCCGGTCTCCTCCTCCGTGGTGTCCTCCGACTCCGAGGACTCGTCCTCGGCCGGGGTGGTCTCCTCCGACGCGGTCGTCTCGGAGTCGGTGCTCGCGTCGTCGCCCGAGCCGCCGCAGGCGGCGAGGCCGAGCACGAGAAGGGCGCTCGTCGCGAGGGCGGTCGTGGTCTTCGTGATCGTCAGTCGGTTGCGCATGTGCCCCATGGTTTCCCATGGCGGCGCCTCGCGCGCCCCCAAACCGCCGAGGTGGGGACCGCTCCCCATGTGGCGAGCGCCACGGGGTGAAAGACCTGCCTGCCCTCGATCAGCGGGTGCACCCCGCACGGAAGTAGTCGGTGACCGCCCGGGACGACGACGTGAGGGCGCCCGTGTCGATGCGGCGCCCGACGCGGTCGATCGCCCGGGACAGCTCACCTGTGTCGCGCGCTCCGGTCGCCTCGACCTCGTCGGCGATCATCGTGAGATAGGTCGTCACGACGGCCCAGTCGCGCGCGATCTCGCCGGGCGGCGAGGCCCCGGCGAGGGTGTCGCGGGCCGTCGTGAACCCCTCGACGAGCGCCTCGGGGTGCTCGACGGTGAGGTTCACCTGCGCCTTGGCGGCGGCGCCCCACGCGACCTCCGCGTCCCGGCAGACCGGGTCGACGGCGGTCGCGGCGGCAGGGTCCGCCGTCGTGCCCTCGGCCTCGTCCCCCGGTTCGGCCGCCTCGTCGTCGGGCGTGGTCCCCGGAGCGTCGTCGGCGCCGCCGTCGTCCACCGGGGCGGCGTCCCCGCCCTCCGACGCGGCGGGAGGCGAGGGCACCGCGGCCGGGGCGGCGTCGGGCAACGACACGACGTCGAACGCGCCGCTCGCGACGACGGCCAGGCACAGCCCGGCGACGACGGCGAGGACCGCGGCGTGAGCCACGGCGCGCACCGGTGATTGCATGGCCCCTATGATGACGCCTCGCGCGCGCGAGGCGAACCCCGCGAGCCGTCCTGGCCCACGGGGTCCCGCCCGCCCGCTGGACGGCGGCCCTCGTCAGCCCATCGTGTTGACGATGAGCCCGATGTGGGTGAAGAAGTTCATGGCGCCGAACAGCAGGAACGCGACGCCGGACAGGCCCCATGCCCACCCGATGACGACGCGGACGACCCGGCGACCGGAGCGCACCGCGAACGGGAAGAGGATCGCGCCGACGCCGACGAGCGCGATGAGCCCGGACATGAAGATCGCCTCGACGAGCGGGTAGGCGGCGAACGCGCCCGAGATGCGCTCCTCCGGCGGCGCGGCGAAGAGCTGGTACGTCACGCCGGCGATCGCGATGGCGACGAGCCCGAGGCCCATGCCGAGCACGAACACCGACACGGGGCGCGCGACGGCCTGCAGGTGCTCGGTGGCGTCGGCCCGCTCGAGCGCGGCGCGGCCGCGCGTCCACAGGTAGAACGCGGCGGCGAGGAGCAGCACGCCGAACGCGAGGCTCGTCTCGCCGAAGATGATGTTGTCGAACGGGAAGCCGCCCGCGGCGAGCGGCCACGTGAGCGTCATGTGCAGCCCGGTCGCCGTGAGGATCGTGCCGAGCACGCCGAACGCGAGCGACCACCCCTCGACGACGACCTTCCCCGGCGACCGCAGCAGCTCACGGCCGAGCATGACGAGCAGGATCAGCCCGGCGCCGACGGCGACGGACATCACGGTGTTGTACGTGGGCATCTGCGCCCAGTCGATGACGATCCCCTCGGCGGCGACCATCTCTGTCCACTCCTCGTTCGTTCCCACGAGCCGCACTCACGGCCCGAGGTCGATAACCATACGCACGTATAGGTTATTCCCCCGGACCCCCCGGCCCGGCCCCGAGCCCAGCACCGACCGCCCCCCACGACCGACGCGCTCGGCCCACCCCGGCCCGACAACCCGCCGGGCAGGCGCTCCCGGCAGACCGACCAGGCGATCAACGTCCGTCAGACCCCCGGACGAACCAAGCCCCGCCCGCTCGCCGGACGCCCGCGACCGACATCCCGCGACCGCGGCGCCGCGCAGGGACGGTGCGGGAAGGCTCTACGGCGACCGGACGCCGAAGCGGCAACGTGCTAGTGAGACCGACCGACACCGCGGGCGGTCGCCCGGGCGAGGGACGACCAAGGCGAGACGACGCCGGGCGGGGTGGGTGGTGGTGCCGCGTCGTGGCGGGCCTGGCGGGAGCCGCGAGGAACGAGC